>DATLHT010000263.1:0-4314 GCA_035539795.1 Burkholderiaceae bacterium | reverse complement strand
TGGGCGGCCAGCACGATGCCGCGGCCAGGCGCTTCAGGCGCCCAGTACACCGTGGGCACCCGTACGCCGGCATACGTCACAGGCAAGACCGTTGGGGAGGGAAGCGATGGGGGGTTTTTCGTCATGGATGAATCCGTGGATGGGCCATACCCGCAATCTACGCGCTGAGATCGCATGTCCGCCATGTCCGCAAATCGATGGCGGCATCAATGCCGTCGGTATTGCACCGGGCGCCATGCATGGTGAAATCCCGCTGCACCGCATCTGGGCGGCACAAAGGGGACCTGCATGAACGGCGCTGAGGCCTTGGTACACACGCTTCTGGATGCGGGCGTGGACACCGTGTTTGCCAACCCAGGCACATCAGAGATGCATTTCGTGGCGGCTCTCGATCGCATGGAAGGCATGCGATGCATCCTGGGCCTGTTTGAGGGGGTCGTCACCGGTGCCGCGGATGGGTACTACCGGATTCGACAGCGTCCTGCGGGAACGCTGTTGCATCTCGGGCCCGGGCTTGCCAACGGCCTGGCCAACCTTCACAACGCCAGGAAAGCACGATCCGGGATTGTCAACATCGTCGGCGAGCATGCGACATCGCACCTTGCGCTGGATGCGCCCCTGACGTCGGATGTCGAAGGCATCGCGAGGCCCATGTCCCATTGGGTTCGGACCATTGCGTCGAACAAGACGCTGCCTGGAGATGGCAGGGAAGCGGTGACCGAGGCGAGAAGTCGTCCAGGCCGAATCGCGACACTGATACTGCCGGCGGATATGGCGTGGTCACCGATGGTTCAAATTCCTGCCACGCTGGGCCACGTGAAAGAGGCCGAGGCCGATTCGATGGATGAACGCCAATTGATGGTCATTGGTGACCATCTGCGCAAACATGGGCCCAGAACATTGTTGCTGCTGGGAGGACGGGCCACTCGGGCACGCGCCACGGCGTGGGCTGGGAAGATCGCTGCCGCCACCGGGTGTGCCGTGATGTCCGAGTTCTACTCAGAGACGATTGAACGGGGAGCCGGTCGTGTCGCGGTCCCGCGTTTGCCTTACACCGTGGAGGCTGTTTTGGGGGTGCTTTCCAAGTTTGAGCACATCGTGCTGGTCAATGCGGCCGAGCCCGTCGCCTTCTTTTCCTACCCCGACAAACCCGGTCGACTCGCGCCCCCTGGCACCCAATTTTTCTCGCTGTCCTCGCATGCGCAAGATCCAGAAGAGGCTTTGCACATGCTTTGCGAGGTGCTTTCGGCCACACACATCAAAGCGGTCACCGTGATGCGCATCCCATCCCGCTCAGGACTTGAAGAGGGGCCGCTGAATCCCGACAGCATTGGTGCGTTGCTGGCGACACTCATCCCCGAGAATGCGATCGTGGTCGACGAGGCCATCACCACGGGCCGCGCATTTGACAGCGCGACATGTGAAGCCGCTCCGCACGAATGGCTGACCAACATGGGCGGCTCCATTGGCTATGGGTTGCCCGTGGCGGTGGGTGCGGCCATCGCAGCGCCGGATCGGCGTGTGATTGCCCTGGAAGGCGACGGCAGCGCCATGTACACGCTGCAAGCCCTGTGGACGATGGCGCGTGAGAGCCTGGATGTCACAGTCATCATCTTTGCGAACCGCAAGTACCAGATTCTCCGCGGCGAGTTCCACCAGGTCGGTGCGGGTGCACCAGGAAAACGCGCATCGGACATGCTGGGCATCGATCGCCCCGCGTTGGACTGGGTGTCACTCAGCACGGGGCATGGTGTACCCGCCAGTCGCGTGACCACACTCGGTGAATTGGCCGATGCGTTGAAGAGAAGCCTCGAAACTCCTGGACCCAGCCTGGTTGAAGTGGTGCTTTGAATGGCGTGTCACCCTGAGTCAAGCACATGCGGCCGCGCGCGTGGCCAGCATGGCCCGGGCCACTTTCGAACCAGGCGACCGCTTGAGTTGCCCAGATATCCAGGCCGACACCTCCACGAGTTTGTCGAGGTCAACATCGGTCTGCATTCCGAGACCGTGAAGCAGATACACAAGATCTTCAGTGGCCACATTTCCGGAAGCGCCCGCGGCGTAGGGACAGCCACCGAGACCGGAGATCGAGCTGTCAAAGGTCCGCAATCCCACGTTCAATGAGGCCACCACATTCGCCACCGCCATGCCATAAGTGTCATGGAAATGGCCCGCGAGCTGCGCCGTCGGGACGCGGCGAATGCATGCCTCCAGCATCGCCGTGACCGAAGCTGGTGTACCGGTTCCGATCGTGTCGCCCAGTGAGATTTCATGGCACCCCATCTCGTGCAGCAGCAGAGCGACCTCTGCCACCTTATCCGGTGAGACAGGTCCTTCGTAAGGACATCCCACCACGCAAGAGACATAGCCACGCACCAACAGCTTTTTGTCCAGCGCCATCTCGACCACCGAACGAAACCGCTCCAGGCTCTCACGGATGGAGCAGTTGATGTTCTTCTGCGAGAACGTCTCAGACGCCGCACCAAAAACCGCCACCTCCGGACAACCTGCGGTCAGCGCGTCCTCCAAGCCTCTGAGGTTCGGCGTGAGCACACTGTATTGAACCCCTTCCTTCCTGGGCAACCGGGCCATCACATCGGCACTGCCCGCCATCTGTGGCACCCATTTGGGGGAAACGAACGATGCAACCTCGATGTGTTTCAAACCCGCCCCAACCAAACGTTCGATCAAGCCCACCTTCGTGTCGACGTCGATGGGTTGCTGCTCGTTCTGCAGACCATCACGCGGCCCGACTTCCACTATCTTGACTTTGCGATTCACTTGCATTTCTCTGCGCGCTCAGTGCACGGCCGCGTACATGATCTTTTCTTCCTGTGCAGACGCAGGCATGAACTCCTCCACCACCCGCCCCTGACGCATCACGAGAATTCGATCAGATAAGGCAAGAATTTCAGGCAGGTACGAGGAGATGACCATCACCGCCAGCCCTTCGTCGGCCAGACGATGAATCAGTTGATGAATCTCGGCGATCGCTCCGACATCGACGCCTCGGGTCGGCTCATCGAAGATGACCAGCCGTGGTCGCTGAACCAGGGATTTGGCGATCACCACCTTTTGCTGATTCCCCCCCGACAGCTCGATCACCTTGGCGTCACCGCTGATGGCTCGGATGTTGAGTGACTTGCGCCACTGCTCGGCAAGATCGGCCATTTCCGCATAGCTGACCAGGGCACTCTTTCTCGACTTTGACGCCAGCTGCCCGGTGTAGATGTTCTCGGCTATGGACATCGTTTCGAAGAACCCTTCGACCTTTCGATCCTCTGTCACGTACACGATGCCGTCGTTCACGGCAGGACGTGGCGTCCGGTACCTGACGGGTCTGTCATCGAGGAGAATCTCGCCGCCATGCAGGAAGTCCCGCTTCACGATACCGGCAATGATCTTGGCGGTCTCCGTGCGGCCCGACCCGATCAACCCGAAGAATCCCGTGATCTGCCCCTCATACATCGAGAAGGCATTGTTCTTGACGATGCTGCCCATCGAGAGGTTCTTGACGCTCAACACCTTCTTGCCACGCGGACGACACTGTCGGGCGTTGCCGTTCCTTCCATAAAGACTGTCGGAAAGATCGCGGCCCACCATGGCCTTGACGATCTTGTCCCGATCCAGCGTGCGGGTGTCCTCGGTCAGCACGTGCTCACCGTCGCGAAGCACGGTGATGCGGTCGGAAATGGCCAACGCCTCTTCTAGTGCGTGCGAGATGAAGATGATGGAAACGCCATCCTTCTTCAACCGGGCCACGAGCCCGAAGAAGTGGTGCTTCTCCTCGGGCGTCAACGTGGCCGTGGGTTCATCAAAGATGATCAGCCTTGCCTGGTGATGTACCGCGCGCGCGATCTCGACCATCTGGCGCTGTGCGGCACCGAGCTGCGACACAAGCTTGGTGGGATCTACATTGAAGTTGAGCTTCTGAAGAAACTGCTGTGCCGCGATGTACAGACCACGCAAGCGGTTGAAGAATGCCTCGTCGCCTAAGTACAGGTTCTGGGCGACAGTCAACGATGGGACCAGGCTCGTTTCCTGGTAGACCATCGCGATGCCGCTGCGCAGCGCCACGTTGGGCGTGTCAAAAGAAATCTCTTCGCCTTCGATCAGCATCACGCCCTGCGAAGGCTGAACAGCACCCGCCATCATTTTGGTCAAGGTCGATTTGCCGGCTCCGTTTTCGCCCAGCAAGGCATGGACTTCTCCCTTTCTCAGGGAGAAGTTGATGTCTTTCACCGCGTATGCGCCCCGGTAGTCTTTCGACACACCGCGCAGCTCCAGAAGAATGCTCATGTCGGATATCCGTTG
>DATLHT010000262.1:0-19188 GCA_035539795.1 Burkholderiaceae bacterium | reverse complement strand
CAACAAGGCTGACCTCTTTGCCGCCATGTGTGACCGGATCAAGATGCCCATGGACGCCATGTTCGATCCGGACCGCGTCGAAGATGGCGACTACGTCGCGCAGCTGCGCCGCATCGGCGAATACCTGCTGCAGCAGATGCTCGACAACCCCCAGTGGCGCAAGATCTTCGAGATCCTGTTCCACAAGTGCGAGTTCGTCGAGGATACCGAGCCGATGCTGGCACGCCTCCAGCAGTCCTGCCGTGAAAGCATGACGCGCACCGAACGCACCATCCGCAATGCCATCGAACGCGGCCAGTTGCCAGCCGATCTCGATGTGCCGGTGGCGGTGGCTTACTACCACGCCACGCTGAGCGGCATCATCGGCGATCACCTGTTCTATCCGGACTGCTCCGTCCTGCGCGGCAATGGTGAGCGTTTCGTCGCCACGCTGGTCGACTCGCTCGCCACCTCGCCGGCCCTGCGCCGGTTGCCCGCCGTATCATGATCCCTGCGCCGCCCGGCGATCGGGCGGCCGGAGCGCATCAGGCCGTCAACAGTCCCCGGCCGGCCAGCGTCCGCAGTGCCAGATCGAGATGCTCCTCGGCACAGGCGCGGATCGCGTCCGCTGCGGTCAGCCGCTTCTGGTCGTTGTCATGGAAGCGGACACGCTCCTCGCGTTCCGCTGCCACGAGATGATCGACCAGTTCGGTACGCGCATGTGTGCCATCGAGCAGCGGCAGCACCAGCAACTCAACGATATTCAGCGGCGTCGGCTCATGTAGCGGTCCGGTCGTCACGGGCCGGCCCATTGCGGCATCCTGCCGGACCAGCCAGTCGGCCACCGGCTGCGCGCCGGGCGTGCGCGCCACCTGCTGCGCCCGCGTCCGGATGCGCACCATGCCGCGCGCGATCAGCGCGCGCAGCACCATATACAACTCCTGCTCGGCGGCCTCCGGCGACTGGCCTTCACGTTCTGCCAGCGCACGCACCTCGGCCTCCAGCGTAGCGGCATCGATGCTGCCAGGGCAGGCCGCGTTGAAGAGATCGACAAGCCTGTGCTGAAGCGCTGTCCCAGGCTGGATCGTGCCGCCCCACAGACCAAACCATGTCGACGGCGTGACCGGCGCACCGCGCTCATCCAGTTGCTGGTGGAAACCGGCATAGAACGCCAGCTGCCGCAATTGCTCGCGGCCCAGGTCGCGCTGCATGCGCGTCTGCGCCTCGGCGTGCACCAGCAGGGTCTGGCGGAAAACGCGATTGTTCAGGAAATCCATGTACTGCTCGAGGTCGACCTGGTTATGCGCGACATTGTTCAGGCGCTGCGCCGCGTCTTCCCCGAGGTTGGCCGGAAACATCGACGCCAGCATGCCGTCGCCGAGGTAGCCCAGTTCGTGGTTCAGCGCCCGTCCCGCAAACTCGCGGAAATAGCAGGGGCTGTTGTGTTCTTCAAGATACTCGTGCAGCAGATAGGAGTCGCTGCCATTGGCGACCGCCTCGGCTTCCGCGTCCACCACGTGCTTGAACATCGAGCCGGGGCGTGCGATCTGCTGCATGTATTCCACCATGCCCTTGGCATGGCCGAGGCGCTGGCCGGGGTCCGCGATCTGGCGCGTGTGGAACAGCATCGCCTCGCGCATGACTTCGCGCGTCTTCCAGCCTGGATATACGTTGTAGCTCACATAGGCCACACCGTCCGGCCGGAGGTAGTCCTTGCACGTGCGCAGGATCGCCTCCTGGATGTCCGGCGCCACCCAGCTGTAGACCCCGTGCACGATGATGTAGTCGAACGCGCCTAACCCTTCTGGCAGGTCGGCGATGCTTGCGTGGTGCAGCACGATGTTCCCGAGCCCAAGTGCCGCGATACGTTGCTGACCTTCCTCGATCTGCACGCGCGAGTAATCGATGCCGACATACTCTGCGTCGGGATTGCGCGCGGCATGTGGAATCAGGTTGCCACCCGCCGCGCAGCCGAGTTCCAGCACGCGTGCCGTCGCAGGCGGTGTGCAGCGCAGACCGAACAGCACGGCAATGGCGCCCAGGAGGTCGGGGCTCGATTGCCAGTAGGGATGCGATTCGTAGGGAACGGCGTCGTAATGGGCAGCCGATTCCTGGTGCGGGGCATTCATAGAAACCTCGACAGGTGAAAACAGGATAAAAACAAGCCCACCAAGGCTACGCGAGGAAGAGTTCGATGCCTATGCGGCGAATTCTTATAAATGTTTCGCAGTGCAAAGTTGCCCCATTCTGCCTAGGAGGGCATCATGGGGGTTCGCGAAGCGTCAAGGAGGATTCCGATGACAGAACGCAAGCGCGCCACGCGCGCTCAGTCCACCACTCGCTTGTCCGCCCGGGCTCACCGGCCTGAACTGCACGACGGTGAGCGATTCGATTTGATTGTGATCGGCGCCGGTTCCGGCGGCCTGTCGGCTGCCACACGCGCGGCCCGCCTCGGTGCACGCACCCTGCTGATCGAGCGTGATGCTCTGGGCGGAACTTGCGTCAACCGCGGTTGCGTACCCAAGAAAATGCTGTCCTACGGCGCCGGCTGGGCCCAGGTGCTCGGAACCTGCCTCGCCGCCACTGGCGGACGTGAAGACTGGTCGGATGCGATGACCCGCGTGCGGGCCGAACTCGGCCGCTTGCATGTGCGCTATGACGAAAACCTCGAAGGCGCCGGCGTCCTGCTCGCTGAAGGCAGCGCGGTGCTGGGCGAGGGTGGCACGGTGCGGCTTGGCGACGCGCAACTTGAGGCCCGCAACATCGTCATTGCCACTGGCGCCCGGCCGCGCATGCTCACCATTCCCGGCGCGCAACTGGCCAGCACCTCCGATGATATCTTCACCTGGCAGTCGCTGCCCAAGTCGATCATTATCATTGGTGGCGGCTACATCGCTGTGGAGCAAGCCTCCATCCTCTCCCGCTTCGGCGTGAAAGTGGAGATGCTCGTGCGCTCCGCCACGCTGCTCCCCAACTTCGATCACGACCTCGCACAAGGCGTTGGTGAAGCGCTCATCAACCAGGGTGTCCGCATCCATTTCGAAACCGACGTCGATTCGCTGTCGCAAGGCAATGGCGCAATCGAAGCGCATTACCGCTGCAAGGGGCGTGCCGATCGCGTGCGTGCGCAGGCCGTGCTTGCTGCGGTCGGCCGGCAGGCTGCCACCGAAGGCCTCGGTCTGGAAGCCGCCGGCGTGCACCTCAATGAGAAAGGTGCCATCGTCGTGGGCCGCCACTTCCGCACCAGCGCGCGTCATATCCATGCCGTGGGCGATGTCACCCAGCACCCGCAGCTCACCCCCGTTGCCGTGGCCCAGGGACGTGCGCTTGCTCAGCATCTGTTCGGCAAATACGATATCGTCAACGACGTCGATTTCGAACTCATGCCCACCGCCGTCTTTAGCGAACCCGCACTCGGGACCGTAGGCCTTACCGAAGCCGCCGCTGCCGAAAAATATGGTTCGCGCGACCGCATTGAGGTGATCGTTCGTCGCTTCGTCTCGCTCGAGAACCGCTTCAAGGGCAACCCCCAGCAATCGCTGATCAAGCTGGTCACGCATGCCGCCAGCGGTCGCGTGCTGGGTGTGCATATCATCGACGGCGCGGCGCCGGAAATCATCCAGACTTTTGCCGTGGCCATGCGCCTGCGCGTGCGCATGTCAGATCTACGCACCACGCTGCGCGTGCACCCGACGGTGGCGGAGGAGCTGTTCGGATGACGTCGACAGGCATATCGACTGTATCTATGCGTATACCAACGGAGTAATTGCCAGCCATGCCCATCAAACGTCGTATCACGGCCTCTGCCGTTAAGGAACCACCTCCTGGTCTCTGGTCCAATTGCCTGTTGGTGGGAGACATCGCCTACATTTCTGGCATGACAGCGCGCGGCCCCGACCCTGACGTCATTCTCGGCGATGACGAGTATGCCCAGGCCACGGTGATCTTCCAGAAGATCCGCGACTTGGTCGAAGCCGCCGGTGGCGCGATGGACGATATCGTCAAGATGACCATCTACGTAACGCGCATCGCCCACAACACCGAGGTGTGGCGCGCTCGCAAAGAATTCTTCAACGGTGATTTCCCAGCTTGTACGCTGGTGGAGGTGGCTGCGCTCGCCAAGCCGGAAATCCTGCTCGAGATCGAAGCGATTGCGCATATCGGATGCTCGGCGTCCGCCTGATATCGATCAGTGCTGGAGGGGGGGCATGTTGCAGGCAGTACCCGCCGGTATCGATTCACAACCAGTTGGCAAGGGATGTGGCGCGTTCGGCGCACGTTGCTTGCAGTGCGGAGACAGGAGTCTGGGGCAGGAATGAATCGCCCAAACAAAAAGCCCAGCGTGAACTGGGCTTTTTATTGAATTCTTGGTGGCCCGGGGCGGAATCGAACCACCGACACAAGGATTTTCAATCCTCTGCTCTACCAACTGAGCTACCAGGCCAAATAAAGAAGCGCAATTATAGCAGCACTCCGCCCCGTGCCGTCAAGCCTTGCTTTCGATATCATTGGCGGCGTGTTCGCCCTTGGCGCGGCCGAGATCGACGCCGAGTTGCTTGAGCTTGCGGTAGAGGTGCGTGCGTTCCAGGCCGGTGCGCTCAGCAACGCGGGTCATGCTACCGCTTTCGCGCATCAGGTGATATTCGAAATAGGCGCGTTCGAACAGATCGCGCGCTTCGCGCAGCGGCATATCAAAGGAGAACTGCGCGACGCCGGCTGTTGGCGCAGGGATATGCTCCTCGGGTCGCACGAGCACGGTGTGTTCCATGCCGGGAACCCCGTTGGGGGCAGCCCCGGGGGAGGCCCCGTCAAACGTCGTGCGCAGCGGCGCAACCGGCGCGGCTGGCAAGGTACGCGGCTTTTCCTGGCCGCGCGCCAAGCCTTGCTCGACTGCGCTCAGCAGCTTCTGTAGCGCAATGGGTTTTTCCAGGAAGTTCAGCGCGCCGATCTTGGTTGCCTCGACTGCGGTGTCGATGGTGGCATGTCCGGACATCATGATGACCGGCATGGTTAGCACGCTTTGGGCTGCCCACTCTTTGAGCAGTGTCACGCCATCGGTGTCCGGCATCCAGATGTCGAGCAGCACCAGGTCGGGCGTGCTGCGCAGCCGATACTCACGCGCCTGCTGCGCGTTCTCCGCCAGTTCAACGACATGGCCTTCGTCACCGAGGATCTCCGAGAGCAGTTCCCGGATACCCATTTCGTCGTCTACTACGAGGATGGTCGCCATACATCTCCTCTTGATGCGCTCACCGCTCAGGCGGTGGGTGAGTGCGATGCTAGTTTCACGAACAGGATCGAGATCAGCGCACCTTCGATCTCGGTATCCGTCATACGATTGCGCAGCTCGATGCGCGCGCCGTGTTCGTCGATGATCTTCTTGACCATCGCGAGCCCCAACCCTGTCCCTTTGGCCTTCGTCGTGACATACGGCTCGAAGGCGCGGCTCAGGATGCGCGGCGCAAATCCCGGTCCGTTGTCCGAGATGGTCAGCTTCGCGGCCTGATAGCTTACGCCATCCGCTCCCCGGTATTCTACCGTCTCGGTCTGCAAAGTCACGCGCGGCGCGGCTCGTCCTGCAGCTTGGTTTTCAGCAACGGCGTCTTGCGCATTCTGCACGAGGTTATGAATTACCTGCCGGAGTTGGGTGGCATCGCCAAGGATATCAGGCAATCCCGACGCAAGCGATGCATGAATGATGGGATGATCGCTATGCTGCGGATCGTCGATGCCATACAGATGGAGCACTTCGCCGATCAGGTCATTCAGGTGCAGCGTTTGCAGCACGGCGGGCGGCGTGCGCGCATAGTCACGGAAATCGTCAACCATGCGCTTCATCGCTGCTACCTGGTTGACGATGGTCGACGCGCCACGCCGCAGGATGACGGCATCAGGCTCGTCGAGCTTGCTTTCTAGCTTCATCTGCAGTCGCTCGGCAGACAGCTGGATGGGTGTCAGAGGATTCTTGATTTCGTGAGCCAGGCGTCGCGCCACCTCACCCCAGGCGACAGAGCGCTGGGCAGAAATGACATCCGAGATGTCGTCGAAGACCACGACGTACCCGCGTTCGTCGACTTCGCTGTCAGTTTGCCTGGCCGACAAGCGCGCACCGCGCACGAGCAAGGTGATGGGATGGTCCTCGCCTTCCAGATCGAGTTCCATCTGCTTCTGCCAGTGTTCGCTGCCGCCGAGCATCTCGCGCGTGTTCTGGTCGGAGAAGGCCTTGCGCGCGGCATCGATGAATTGCTGCAAGGCCGGGTTGTCGTCGGCCGACTGGTCGATGGTGGACGCGAATGGCTGCTTGAAGATGCGCTCGGCGCCGGGGTTGGCGGTGATCATGACAAAGCGGTGGTCGAACACGAACACGCCGGCAGTCAGATTCTGCAACACGCTTTCAAGGTAGGCCTTGGATTGCTCCAGCGCCGTGCGGTTGAGTTCGACGGCCAGCCGTGCCTCGGCCAGTTGCCGCGTCATCTGGTTGAACTGCTGGGTCAGGACGCCGAGTTCGTCACGGCTTTTCAGCTCGCGTTTGGGCGACAGGTCACCTTCCGCCACTTCGCGCGTGCCCTGCAACAACATCAGC
Source organism: Burkholderiaceae bacterium (assembly GCA_035539795.1). Lineage (GTDB taxonomy): Bacteria > Pseudomonadota > Gammaproteobacteria > Burkholderiales > Burkholderiaceae > Imbroritus. The sequence goes on along the minus strand of DATLHT010000262.1, from coordinate 12,626 downwards.
AGCGGGCGCGCCAGCTGTGCGCCCAGCAGCAGGGCCAGCATCACGGCAATGAACACGGCCAGGAACAGCGTCAGTGTCAGCGTGCCGATGTACATCTTGCGCAGGCCAGTCCGCCCCAGCGATTTTTCCTGGTACTCCTGATAAGCGCTTTGCACGGCATCGGCATTGCGGCCGAGGACCGGAGGGACGGGGTCGACGAGCTGCAGGTAGCGGGTTTCTCGCGGGTCCGCGCCGAGCAGGCCGAAACCCCGACCGCCGGCTTCCTCGGGTGAGCGTTCAGCCAGCAGTCCTGTGCCGGCCCACGTCGCGGATTTGCCGGTGCCGTTGACGACATTGCCAGGTGGCAGCGCGGGCAGGGCCGCGTCCGACAATGCGATGATGACGCGCAGGCGATACAGGTGGGCATCGTTCGCGGCCGGGGCTGACGATGCCGGCCCGGTCAGGTTGTCGTCGTCGAGCGTTGCGTCCTCGATGGCGGAATACTGACCGGCCGCGCGTAGCTGTTGTTGCATCGCAGCCGACGGCAGGCGCGGCACGAGGCGTTCGTAACTGCTGGAGGCGGCGGCAATGACACGGCCGTTACTTGAGAACAGCACCGCCTCCTGGACGCCGAACTGCTCGCGCAGCCGGCTGAGGGCGAGGGACGCAGTTGCGCTGTCATTCTCTTCGAGGCGCCCCGCCATCTGCCGGGCCTTGCTTTCGAGCTCGAGCAGAGCGGTATCGAGCGTAGAGCGCCCAAGGTTGAGGCCGGCTTCGAGGGCACTCTCGACCTTGACGTCGAACCACGATTCGATGCTGCGCGACACGAATTGCAGTGATACCAGATAGATCAGCACCCCCGGCAGCACACCCACTACGCCAAAAAATACCGCCAGCTTGGTCATCAGGCGCGTGCCGAACTTGCCGCGCCGGTGACGCAACCATAGCGTCGCGGCCAGTGCGCCGACGGTGAGCACCAGCAGCACACCCACCACCAGATTGACCTTGTAGAGCAGGGTGAAGTACTTGTCGAAGAATTCGGTGTTGGCCGAGGCCGAAGCCAGCAGGACCAGCAGCACCAGTGCGACAAAGACAATGACGCTGCCCACCACCTGGTACATCACGCGGCGGAAGCGATGGTCGAACTGGATCATTCCGTACGTCCGCCGTCGTGCAAGGGGGCAGTGCCGAGGAATAGCGTACCCGGCACCGCCGCACTCGGTACCTCGGGGATGGTCACGGGAAACCGCGACCAGTCAGAGGAGAGATTCCAGTCACTGGTATTGACCGCGTTGATCTGGAAGGGCTTGGGCAATTGCGAGACGTCGAGCCGGATACGCACTTCGGCAAGATAGGGGATACCGGGCTTGATGGCATTACGTTCGATCACGCGCCAGCCGCGCACCCGCTTAACGAAGCCGAGTGCGTCCGAGAGCTTGGCGAATGGTAGCTGCAAGCCGCCGGTGGAAACGCGGTACTGCCGGGTGAGAGGGTGGTATGCCACGCGCACGGAGCGCCGGACGGACACCGGCTTTTCATCGAACCAATACCAGCGCGGACGGTTCAGGTCGAACTCGGTGACGAAATACAGCGGGATGCCCTTGTTGACGGCGTCTTCGAGCGCGGGCGGTAATTCGAATTCGAAATTGACCGAGAGATTCCAGCCGCCATCGCCATATTCGAGGCGCGGCTCACTGACTTCGATGGCATGTGCCATGCCGGCCACCATGCCCAGCCATGCCATGCCGCACACCAGCAGCCAATGCCGCAACGATTGCCACGCGAGGCCGCGCAGGCGGGAGAGCGCATGGAGCATCGAGGTCACTGTCGCATCAGCACCGTTTTTGGAAAAGCGCGTAATAGACACCGTCATGGTCGGCAATCGGGTCACCCATTGTGGCAGCGATTGCGTCGCCCATGACGCCGTGATCGGCGTCAGCGGGCGTCTTGGCATCCGAAACCAGGCCTGCGGACGTTCCGGCTTGCGGAAGCAATTGTCCCGGCGCCTGCAATCGTATCGCATCTTGCAAATGCGTTTCAAACCATTGGGCCTGGTGCTCCCCTTCCGTGGGGAAAATCGAACATGTCACATATAACAGCTTGCCGCCCGGCGCGAGTGTGGTCCACAGGGCAGAGACGATCCGACGCTGGATTGCCTGCAGTTGCGGCAGATCCTCGGGGCGGCGCAGCCAGCGGATATCGGGATGGCGACGCACGATCCCCGAGGCCGAGCATGGCACATCGGCCAGGATACGGTCGAAGGGCTGGCCATCCCACCAGGTTTCGGGCCGGGCTGCATCGCCCGCGATCACGTTTGCGGACCGGCCGAGGCGTACCAGATTTTCATCGATGCGGCGTAGGCGCACCGCATCGCTGTCGAGAGCCGTCAACTGGACCGGCGCGAGTTCCAGGATATGTCCGCTCTTGCCGCCTGGCGCAGCGCAGGCATCGAGCACCCGCTGGCCCGGTTGCAGGTCGAGCAGCGCGGCCGCGTACTGTGCGCCGGCATCCTGCACGGACACCAGCCCTTCCGCAAACCCGGGGATACGTGTGACCGGTACGGGCGTCTTGAGCCGCACCGCCCGTTCGCCGACCTGCTGGCCGCCCAGCTCATGAGATGCCAATTGCTGCAGATAGTCCGCCACCGCCACGCGTGCCACATCCACGCGCAAAGTCAGCGGCGGCCGCACATTGCCGGCCTGAAGAATGCGCTGCCACGCGTCGGGCCAGGCGCTGCGCACGGCTTCGACCCACCATGACGGATAGTTCCATTGCGCGAATTCGTCGTCGGCCAGGACCATGTCGAGCGACGCACGCTCGCGTTGCAGTCGGCGCAAGATGGCATTGACCATGCCGCGCGCCTGGGAGGTCTTGGGGTCGGCGGCCGCAGCCCGCACTGCCTGATCGACGATGGTGAAGTCGGTGTAGGCCGGGGGATCTTCGAGCAGCAGCGCCAGCGCCACCGTCAGCAGCGCCTCGATGCGCGGGGCGGGTGGCCGCGCCGCCAGTTCGTGCAGGACCGCCTGCGCCTTGCCGAGACCGCGCAGGGTACGGTAGGCAATATCCTGCACCGCGCCCCGTGTGCCGGCATGGCTGGCGCCGCTCAGTTGCGTCTGATTGAAGACGGCATCGAGCGCCTGCGGCAATGCCTGCCCGGCGCGCACGCGCTCGACGGCCTGCGCGGCGGTGCTCATGGCAAAGGCCAGGGACTCTCGGGGTAAACGCATGTGGAATTACGAGGCAGAAGCGTGCCAGGCACTGGGGCCTGGCCAGGTGTGAAGAGACGGCCGGACATAGACAGACGCGGCCATGAGACGCACAGGCCCGGCCAAGGATGCGGCCGGGCCTGCGGACGGAAATGCCAGTGCGGCGGTCAAACCGGGTAGGTGCCGGTACGCGCCATTTCCATCAGGCGCGCGACCCGTTCCTCGGTCGCCGGGTGGGTGCTGAACAGGCTGGCAATACCGCCGCCCGACAGCGGGTTCATGATCATCATCTGCGCCGTGGCGGGATGCTCCTCGGCTGCCTGGAACGGAATGCCCTGGGCATAGCGGTGGATCTTGTCGAGTGCCATGGCGAGCGCCTGCGGGTCGCCGCTGATTTCCGCGCCGCCGCGGTCTGCCTCGAACTCGCGGGCGCGCGAAATGGCCATCTGGATCAGCGACGCCGCCAGCGGCGCCAGCAGGGCCACGAGGATGCCGGCGATCGGATTGGCCGGGCGCCCGTCCTCGCTGCGGCCACCAAAGAACATGGCGAAGTTGGCGAGCGCCGAGATCGCCCCGGCCATGGTGGCCGAGATGGTCGAGATCAGAATGTCGCGATGCTTGACGTGCGCCAGCTCGTGCGCCATCACGCCGCGTAGCTCGCGCTCGGACAGCACGCGCAGGATGCCCGTGGTGGCCGCAACGGCGGCGTTGTCCGGGTTGCGACCGGTGGCGAAGGCGTTCGGCGCATCTTCATTGATCAGGTAGACCCGCGGCATCGGCAGCTGGGCGCGCTGCGCCAGCTCGCGCACCATGTTGTAGAACTGGGGCGCGGTGGTCTCGTCGACTTCCTGTGCGTTGTACATGCGCAGGACCATCTTGTCCGAGAACCAGTAGGAAAAGAAGTTCATGCCCAGGGCGATGGCCAGCGCCAGCATCATGCCCGAGCGGCCGCCGATCATGCCGCCGATCACGATGAACAGCGCGGTGATCCCGGCCATCAGCATGAAGGTTTTGACCCAATTGAACATCGTTTCTCCGTCAGTCGTGTGGGGGAGGCGCACAGGGCGCCGCACACCGGTTAGATGCTCCCCGGAGTTGAAAATTCAACCGCAGAGCGCGCTATTTCACTGCATTTTCAACGCGTTTTTTGACACTGTACGACAAGCGCCACACCTATGCCCCACTGGAATCGCCGCACGCCCGACCTGGGCAGGTGGCGTGGCCGTCACCACAGCGTGTCCGGCGCGAAAGCGTCAGGCTGTCAGCGGTACCAGCCGGGCCATGCGTCCCGGCTGCAATGGCAAGCCTTGCAGGAAAGCCTGTGCTGGCAGCCGCTTGCCGCCCGGCTTCTGCAGCTCGGTCACGCGCAGGGCGCCTTCGCCGCAGGCGATCACCAGACCCTGGGCGTCGGCCTGCAGAACCGTCCCGGGCGCGCCCTCGCCAGCAACCGCTTCCGCTTGCCAGAATTTGACAGGTACCTCATCGAATTCCACGACGGCGCCAGGGAAAGGATTGAAGGCCCGGATCTGGCGCGCCAGTACTGCCGCAGGACGGCGCAGGTCGAGACGCGCCTCGTCTTTGCCGATCTTGGCGGCATAAGTGACGCCCTCTTCCGGTTGGGGTAGACCGGTGAGTGCACCTTCACTTTCCAGTTTTTGCAGGGCTGTCACGATCATCTGGGCCCCGAGCGCTGCCAGCGTATCGTGCAGTGTGGCCGTGGTGGTGCCGGGTACGATCGGTACGGTACCGCGCGCCAGCATGGCGCCGGTATCGAGACCCTCATCCATCTGCATGATCGTGATGCCGCTCTCGACATCACCGGCTTCGATGGCGCGATGGATCGGCGCCGCGCCGCGCCAGCGCGGCAGGAGCGAAGCGTGGATATTCAGGCAGCCGTGGCGCGGCAGTTGCAGGGTGTCGAGCGGCAGCAGCAGGCCGTAGGCCGCGACCACCATGACATCGGGTGCGGCCGCACGCAGTGCATCCATGGCGGCTGCGGCGTCTTCTGGATACTTGCCCTGCAGGCGCAGCGAACGCGGCTGCAGGATCGGCCCGAGGCCGTGCTGTCCGGCGTATTGCTTGACCGGACTAGCCTGCAGTTGCATGCCGCGTCCGGCAGGACGGTCCGGCTGCGTGAGCACCGCAACGATGGGAAAACCGGCTGCATGGATGGCCGCCAGGGCGGCGCGGGCGAATTCGGGAGTGCCGGCAAAGGCGACGCGCAGGGTCATCGGCTCAGGCAGCGCGCTGGCGCTTTTTCAGTTTGCTGCGCACGCGGTTCTGCTTGAGCGGCGACAGGTATTGCACGAAGACGCGGCCGGCCAGGTGATCCATTTCATGCTGGATACAGACTGCCAGCAGTTCGTCCGCCTCGAGTTCGAACGGCTCGCCGTGTTCGTTGAGCGCCTTCACCTTGACGCGGGCGGCGCGTTCGACCTTGTCGTAATAGTCGGGCACCGACAGGCAGCCTTCCTCGCCGAGCAAATGCTCTTCGCTGCTCCAGACCAGTTCGGGGTTGATGAACACACGAAGCTGGTCTTTGCTTTCCGACAGGTCCATCACGATGACCTGCTCGTGCACATCGACCTGCGTGGCCGCCAGGCCGATGCCCGGCGCGGCATACATGGTCTCGGCCATGTCGGCGACGAGCTTGCGGATGCGGTCGTCCACCACTTTGACCGGTTTGGCCACGGTGTACAAGCGGGGATCGGGGTATTCAAGAATATCGAGTTTAGCCATGATGCTTGCCTGCAACGTTACCCGGCCGGGCGCGGACCCGGAACGGCTGCTTCATTGCGATTGCCCTAGTTTACATGCAGAATCGGTGCGCACTGCCTTTCACTAATAAGAGATGCGATCAAAAAGGCGGTACGGTTCCGGCCAGAGGGACAGCCTTGTCGTTCCGCTGCTGTTTATTTTGGCCGCGTATCCAGAACGGGTCGCCAGGCACCGCTTCGGCGCCCGGCATGATTTCGGGGCTGCGGGGACGCTGGGTTCAGGAAATGCGCGATATTACCAAACATAAGATGGGGGCGAGCCGCCCGGTTTTCCAGTGCCGGCCGATGCTCATGGCGCTGGCATGTGCGGCATCCTTGAGCAGCCTCACGAGCGGTACCGCCGCGGCGGCCGACCTGCGCGTCACTCCGGCTCAGCAGGCCGAGGCTGCCCGTACGGCACGCGAGGGCATTCCGGTCGCTGATCTGGCGCCGGATGCGCCGCAGCAATATACAGTCCGGCGCGGCGACACGCTGTGGGACATCTCCGCGCGCTACTTGCGCCAGCCATGGCGCTGGCCCGAGCTGTGGGGCATGAATCGCACGCAGGTCCGCAACCCGCACCTGATCTATCCCGGCCAGATTCTCTACCTGGTCACGCGCGACGGCCGCGCCTACCTCTCGACGACCGCACCGCAGGACGCCGGCACGGTGCGTCTGTCGCCGCACACGCGGCCGGGCGATGTCGACAGCGGCGCCATTCCGAGCATCGCCCCGCAGGATATCGAACCGTTCCTGACCCAGCCGCTGGTCGTCGCCCAGTCGCAACTCGACACCTCGGCGCGCATCGTGGCCCTGCCGGAATCGCGCGTCTATCTCGGTCATGGCGAACAGGCCTATGTGCGGGGCATCGCCGATAGCCCGACACTGGTCGGCAGCGAATGGCAGATCTACCGTCCGCTCAAGCCGCTGCGCGACCCCGCCACGCGCGAGGTCCTGGGCTATGAGGCCGAATACCTTGGCAACGGCCGCATGGTACGCGGACCGCAGGGGCCGGATGCAGTATCCACCGTACAGGTCATCTCCTCGCGGCAGGAAATGGGTGTCGGCAACCTGATGATGCCGCAGCCGCCGCGCAGTGCCTCGAGCTACATGCCGCATGCGCCGGAAGCCGCGATCACGGGTTTGGTGGCCGGCGTGTACGGTGGCGTGCGCTACGGCGGTGCGCGCCAGGTCGTGGTGCTGAACATTGGCAGTCAGGCCGGTGTGGAAAACGGCCATGTCCTGCAGCTGTCGCGCGCCAGCGCCCGCGTCAAGGACCGTACCGAAGGCAATCGCGTCATCGCGCTGCCGGAAGAACGCTACGGCCTGGTATTCGTGTTCCGCGTATTCGACCGGGTATCGTATGCGCTGGTCACTGACGCCTCCAATATCGTCAACGTAGGTGATGCAGTCAGCACGCCCAATTGAGTGAGGCGCAAGCACTCACGACCACGCCCGGCGACCTGCCGGGCTGGCTGCGCCTGACACTCGCGCCCGGGCTGGGACCGGTGGCGCTGCGCGGCCTGCTCCGCGCATTCGGGCTACCGGCGGCCATTCTTGCCGCGTCGCCCGCAGAATTGCGTCGCCACCTCCCGGACGCCACGCTCCGCGCTCTGCTTGCCCCGCCCGATACGGGCCTGCAGGCGCAGATCGACCGGACCATCGCCTGGATGGCCGAACCCGGCCACCATATCGTCACCCTCGCCGACCTAGCCTACCCGGCCAATTTGCTGGCGCTCGCCGATCCACCGCCGCTGCTCTACGTGCGCGGCCGCCTTGAGCTGCTGGCCCAGCCGTCGCTCGGCATCGTCGGCGCACGCCATGCCACGCTGCAGGGCACGCAAAACGCCGAGGCGTTTGCGGAGGCGCTGTCGCAAGCCGGTCAGACGGTCATCTCGGGTCTCGCGCTGGGCATCGACGCCGCCGCCCATGCCGGCGCGCTGCGCGGACGGGGATCCACCGTCGCGGTAATCGGCACCGGCCCCGACATCGTCTATCCGGCCCGCAACCGCGCGCTCACCGAGCACATTGCTGCCGAAGGCGCCATCCTCAGCGAGTTCCCACTCGGCGCGCCAGCTTCGCGCTTTCATTTCCCGCGCCGCAACCGGCTGATTGCCGCACTGGGCCAGGGTGTGCTGGTGGTAGAAGCGGCGCTGCAGTCTGGCTCGCTGATCACCGCCCGGCTGGCTGCTGAACTCGGCCGGGAAGTGTTTGCCATTCCCGGCTCGATCCATTCACCGTTGTCCAAGGGGTGTCATCGGCTGTTGCGCGATGGCGCAAAGCTGGTCGAATCGGCCCAGGACATTTTCGAGGAGCTGCAAGGTTGCGCAGTCCCGGCGGAAATACGAACGCAAACTCAAGTCGTCAATCCAGCCGTGACACAATCTCCGACGCTGGATCCGGGACAGGCGCGGATCCAGCCGCCTCCGGACGGGCGCCTGGATACGCCCGATGACCCGCTGTTGGCCGCGCTCGGCTACGATCCGATCCCGCTCGACGCATTGTGCGAGAACCTCGGCCAGGCTGCCAGTGAACTCGCTGCCCAGTTGTTCGCACTGGAACTGGCTGGGCATATCGAGCGGTTGCCGGGCAACGTATTCCGGCGTCTGCGCTGATGCCTCGGTTGAAGCGCTGAACGGTCAGCGCTGCGACATCGCGGCGCATCACTGCTGTCGATCCTTCATCCTGCGTGCCTGGCGTGTTTTCCGGCGCCTTCGCATATGCCTTTCTGCTCTCGCCACACATCGCCATGATAAACAGTACCCTGCCGTCGCTTGCATCGAGCCATCCCTATGTTGCCTACTCCGGGTGCAGCATGCCCAACCAGGGCACCCCCGCCTTGTTGCCACAAGCCGCCAACGCCCCGCTCACCGGCAAACAGAGGCGACTCCAGCAAAGGCAAGCCGAACGCCGTGCCCGCAAGCATGCTGCGGCAGGCCGTGGCGATCCGCTCGGCAGGGCCCTTGTCACCGTTGAAAAAACGGGAGTAGCGACCTTGTGGCACGCCACCACACTCCCGGAGATCGCCTGGCACGCGCTGAAATATTTCCTGCCAACCCAGCTTCCGGGCCAGGCGTTGACGCAAAACATCTGGAACATGGTTCAAGTATTCTCGCAGGCCATTCAGGGCGTGCCGCAAGGCGACCTCCAGGGCGCATCGGGACAGCTTCGGGAGGGCCCCGCATCCAGTCCGACCGGCACTCTGACCACGCGCCATGCCGGTACGGTGGGGGTAAGGATCTGGCATATGCTCAGCAGTATCTGGCCTGTCCGCACGGGCCAGGCCTTGACCCGCAATGCGTGGAGCACCATTGAAACATTCTCGAGCGCCATCACGAACCTGTCGGATGACAGCGTCTCCTGCAGGAAGACCCGGCTTGCCGAGCTGCGTGGCAACGCGGCGTCTCAACGCTGGGTTTCCTTGAGAACACTGCATGCGCTATGTGCGGAGCTCGGCTTCACCATCGAGACCAATGTGCCGAAATCGCGATGGCGCGTACAGCGCCCGCTCGCGTATGCGATTGGCGCAGTCGACGATGCTGACATCGTCAAGGGAAAGGTTCGGGACATCGTAAGTGCCATTCGCCGGCCGGGTGACTATGTTCTGTCGAAAAGCGACGAGACGCGGCCCGCACCGGAGAAGCGCTGCTTCGGGGCGCCACCCAGCTACTGCATCAGCATCGACCCACCGGCACTGCGCGACGATGCGCAGGAAAAAGGGGTGATCAGCAGGGACTTCCTGCTCGATGTGCTTGAATTCCTGCGCGAGCTCGCGCCGGACAGTGTGCCGGCCATCGAGCGCCGCCTGCCGTACAGGGAGGTCCTCGCCCGTTATAAGGCAGCGCTGGCGCAAGTAGACGATGGGACCATTCCGCTGTCCGATGAGGAGATGTCCAAGCTGCAAGAGCTATCTGTCTATGCCGATGCCTCCCGCACGGTATTCAAGCAAGCCGTTGCCGCATCCCGTCCTGCGCGCCACGCGTACTTTGCCCAGAGCATGAAAGACTATGACCTCGACGTGAATGTCATCGGCGTGTTCGAGCCGGCGGATCTGGACGGTATTCGTGACGCCCTGCGCCAAAGGGGGGACATCTACTACGCCATCCTGCGCGCGCCCGGGCGCGATGCCGGTGTTTATCCACCGTTTTAATCATCGCGGCCGGTATTCAAGTGACTGGTGTCCAACCGGTATCAGCCGGTCGTCATCCCGGCATGCAGGCCGCGTACGCAGCAAGTCACCGCAGCTACAGGTCTGCAATCAACTGTGTATCGACTCGCAGGTTGGTCGCCCGCGCCAGTGCGGGCCCGGGCACATGGAGCCAAGCCCGCGGACGTCACCTTCATCGCATGCGGACCAGGCAAAACTGCTATTCTGCGCGCATGAATGCCCCCAACCTTCTTTCTCCAGACGATCTGCCGCAGTTGGCCAACCGCCTTCAGGCTGCCACGCAAGCCAACAGCTGGCTGGTCGCATGCCTGTGCGCGGCGTGGTGCGGGACCTGTGGCGCGTACCGGGAGCCGTTTGCAGCCCTGGCGCAACGCTATCCGGAAGCTTGCTTTGTGTGGATCGATATCGAGGACCATCCGGACGCCCTTGGCGATCTCGATGTCGAGAACTTCCCGACACTGCTGGTCGAGCGCGCGCAATCGGACGGGAGAACCAGGCAGGCCGGCTTCTTCGGCACGGTGCTGCCGCATGCGGACGTGCTGTCCCGGCTGCTGGAGCAGCTCACCACTGCGACGGCGCATGCGCCCCGCTTGCCGGATGAAACCCCACCAACGCTGGAGTGGCTGCGCCAGCAAGTCGAACGCGCCGGGCTTGCACCGGCCGATTAACCGCGCTTATGATTGGCGCACATCCGCCCTGGGCGGGTCAAAATGTGACGTATAACCCGTATCCCCACCTCCGGCAGCCGCCGATGCGGTCAGGGATGCACCGCGGCACGCCCGGCTGGCGCGCAGATGGCGGAGACACCCGCCGCAAGGACACGCATGTCGAAAGCCCTGATCATTGCCGAAAAACCATCGGTTGCCGCGGATATCGCGCGCGCCCTCGGGGGCTTCACCAAACACGATGAATATTTCGAGAATGACGAGTACGTCATCTCCTCGGCGGTCGGCCATCTCGTGGAGATCGCCGCACCCGACGAATACGAGGTCAAGCGCGGAAAGTGGAGCTTTGCGCACCTGCCGGTGATTCCGCCGCATTTCGACCTGCGCCCCATCGCCAAGAGCGAATCGCGTCTCAAGGTGCTCACCCGCCTTATCAAGCGCAAGGACATTACCTCGCTGATCAACGCCTGCGACGCGGGGCGCGAGGGTGAACTGATCTTCCGCCTGATCGCGCAGCACGCCAAATCGAAGCTCCCGGTGCAGCGCCTGTGGCTGCAGTCGATGACGCCGCAGGCGATCCGCGATGGTTTTGCGCGCCTGCGCAGCGATGAGGAAATGCAGCCGCTGGCCGATGCCGCACGCTGCCGCTCCGAGGCCGACTGGCTGGTCGGCATCAATGGCACGCGGGCCATGACGGCGTTCAACAGCAAGGGTGGCGGTTTCTTCCTGACCACCGTGGGCCGTGTACAGACACCGACGCTCTCGATCGTGGTGGAGCGCGAGGAAAAGATCCGCCGCTTCGTGCCACGCGATTACTGGGAAGTGCGCGCCGAATTCATCGCCGCGGCTGGCGGCTACGAAGGCCGCTGGTTCGACCCCAAGTTCAAGAAGAACGAGTTCGATCCCGAGCAGCGCGACAGTCGCCTGTGGAGCGAGGCCGAGGCCAAGAGCATCGTCGCCGCCTGCCGCGACAAGCCGGGCACGGTCACCGAAGAATCCAAGCCGTCCACGCAGCTGTCACCGCTGCTGTTCGACCTGACCAGCCTGCAGCGCGAGGCCAACTCGCGCTTTGGCTTCTCGGCCAAAAACACGCTCGGCCTGGCGCAGGCGCTGTATGAAAAGCACAAGGTGCTGACCTACCCGCGTACCGATGCGCGCGCGCTGCCGGAAGACTATCTCGACACGGTCAAGAGCACGCTGACGATGCTCAAGGAGTCGGACAACTACCTCACGCACAGCCAGAAGATCCTGGCCGAAGGCTGGGTCAAGCCGAACAAGCGCATCTTCGACAACAGCAAGATCAGCGACCACTTCGCCATCATCCCGACGCTGCAGGCGCCGAAGAATCTGTCGGAACCCGAGCAGAAGCTGTACGACCTCGTCGTGCGCCGTTTCCTGTCCGTGTTCTTCCCGGCGGCGGAATACCTGAACACCACGCGCATCACCGAAGTCGCAGGACATCACTTCAAGACCGAAGGCAAAGTGCTGGTCAATCCGGGCTGGCTGGTGGTGTACGGCCGCGAGGCGCAGGGCGACGACGCCAATCTGGTGGCCGTGCGCAAGGATGAACAGGTCAAGACCGACAAGATTGAACCGGTCGGCCTCGTCACCAAGCCGCCGGCACGCTACTCGGAAGCCACGCTGCTGTCCGCCATGGAAGGCGCCGGCAAGCTGGTGAGCGATGAAGAACTGCGTGAAGCCATGGCCGGCAAGGGCCTGGGTACGCCGGCCACGCGCGCCGCCACCATCGAAGGCCTGCTGACGGAAAAATACATGGTGCGCGAAGGCCGCGAACTGATCCCGACTGCCAAGGCGTTCCAGCTGATGACATTGCTGCGCGGCCTGGGTGTGC
>DATLHT010000261.1:0-8687 GCA_035539795.1 Burkholderiaceae bacterium | reverse complement strand
GGGCTCCCGATACCCTGGGAAGGGCGCGTCTGCGCAGCTGGGATACCCGCATCGAGCAGGAACGCGCTTGTCTCTGGATGTTTTCGCTTCTCCGCTTACCTGTCCCAGCCGCAGTAAGGCTGGATGCATCGCCGACCGGCTAGTCACGGAGCGGGTGCGAAGTGGTGCGGATAACCCGCTGTCAGCGTAGTCCAAGTTCCGGGCGATGTGAAATGTAACGCGCAGCGTAGTCCGGCTGATGTCGACCGCGCTGGGCGAAAGTGGGCGAGCTTATGCTTATGGAATAGTCGACGTGAGCGCTGTCGCTATGCGTTCAATCAGCATGCGAACGCGGCGGGGCTGTACGATGGCAGAGGGATAAACGATCTGCAGGCTTGTCCGGCTGGCCGAAAAATCCTTGAGAAGCTCCACCAGCGTGCCATTCGCCAGATCTTCCTCGATATCGCGCTCGGATTTCAGGGCGATGCCAAACCCGGACTTGCACCAGTGGCGCACCAGCGCGCCATCGTTGGCGATGCGCCTGCTGTTCACCATGACCTTACGTACCTCACCGTCGATTGTGAAAGGCCACGTATGGTCGAGGTTCTGGCCGAAACGCATCACGATGCATGGATGCTCTGCGAGTTCAGCCGGATGTGACGGTGCGCCGTGGGCATCGACGTAAGCGGGCGCCGCACACACGATGCGTCGATGCGTGCCGAGCGTACGGGCGCGTAGAGAGCTGTCAGCAAGGGTTCCTTGCCGGACCGCAAAATCGAGACCCTGACCAACAAGATCGGCATACCCGTCGGTCAGATTCAGATCGATTGTGACATCGGGATGTTCCGTCAGGAATGCGTCGATGATGGGAACGACCTGCTGGCGGCCGAAGTCCTCCGGGGCACTCAGGCGTATGGGACCCGAGATACGCTCGGTGCCAAGGCGGATGCGCTGTTCCAACTCTTCCGCCTCGGCCAGCAGCCGTCGAGCGCCTTCGACCAGTACCCGACCTTCATCGGTCAGGCTGATCGCCCTTGTCGTCCGGATGAGTAACGTCGCGCCATAATATGTTTCCAGTGCTGCCAGACGCTCGGAGACCGTTGCGGGTGACAGTCCGAAATCACGCCCGGCCGCAGCGAGCCCGCCTTTTTCAACGATGCGCAGGAACAAGGCAAGGTTACTCAACATGATTATTCGGATAAATCGAAATATTAATTAAATTTCTCAAGGATTATAAGAATATATCGCATGAAGTAGAGTGAGGTAACTGAGCCGTACTATCTGGCTAGGCTGTTACAACACCTGTTTTTCCGGAGAACTCTTATGAAAGCCGTTGGCTTCTACCGTTACCTGCCCATCACAGATCCCGAGGCCTTTGTTGATCTTGAGCTGCCACAGCCTCTCCCGCGCGGGCGTGACATTCTGGTGGCAGTCAAGGCGGTGTCGGTCAATCCCGTCGACACCAAGGTGCGTGCGCCCAAGGACAAGACGGAGCCTGAGGGTCGCGTCATCGGCTACGATGCCAGCGGTATCGTCGAGGCCGTCGGGCCGGAGGTGACGCTGTTCAAGCCGGGCGATGAAGTGTATTACGCCGGCGATATCACTCGGACTGGGACCAATCAGCAATTCCATCTGGTCGATGAGCGCATCGTTGGGTACAAGCCGCGCAGCCTGACGTTTGCCGAAGCGGCTGCGCTGCCGCTGACGGCGATCACGGCCTACGAGTCGTTTTTCGATCGCCTGCGGATCGCGCGGGATGGAGCCGATCGCGGACAGTCCATCCTGATCATCGGCGGTGCTGGCGGCGTGGGGTCGATCGGGATCCAGCTGGCGAAGCAGGCCGGCCTGACGGTCATTGCCACCGCGTCGCGGCCGGAGACCATCGAATGGGTGCGGACGCTGGGCGCGGACCATGTCGTCAACCATCGCGAGTCACTCGTGGAGCAGATGCGTGCCGCAGGATTCCGGTACGTGGACCATATTGCGATCTTCAATGACATGCGGCACTGGGATGCAGCCGTGGAGTTGATCCGGCCGCAGGGCGGCATCGTGTCGATCGATGATGCGAGTGTGCCGACGCCGATGGCTGGCATGAAGGTCAAGGCCGCCAGCTTCCACTGGGAATACATGTTCGCGCGTGCCATGCACCAGACGCCGGACATGATCGAGCAGCATCGGCTGTTGTCGCATGTGGCGGAGCTGATCGACAGCGGCCGCCTGCGCACGACCTTGGCGCAGGTGCTGACACCGATCAACGCTGCCAACCTGCGCGAAGCACATCGCCGCGTGGAGGCCGGGCAGATGCGGGGCAAGATCGTGCTCGAGGGCTGGGGTGCCTGATGCCATCTGCGCCGCCGTGATCCCGCAGCGCTCGTGACCGTCCGGTCAGGCCGCCCAGCTGTCCGCCTCGAACTCGTACTGTTCGCGCTGCATCAGGTCGTCACGTTGCCAGATGACGCGATCGCGCCGGATCGTGAGCATCCATGTCGTCGTCGTGAGCGGTGCTGGCGCACAGAACGCCGTCGGTTCGAGGACGGCATGGCACAGGCCGCCCGGATCGCGTACCGAAGCATAGCGAATGACGCCGACTTCGGCCTGCCGGGCGATTCGTGCCATGGCCTGGCAGGGGCCATAGTCCCGCGGATCGGTCCATAGCGTCCGGTCGGCATCGAACGGCGGCACATCGAGTGCAATGCCCCTGGCTTTCACGCACACTTCGAAAACGGTCTGCGGGCGCGCATCGATAGCCTGCAGTGCAGGGCTGTCCATCAGAAAGCGCCAGCGCCAGTAACCCAGTTCCGCGCACGCCGTGCGCGTCGTCGGGGCACCATAGAAGATCCCGGGGTCGTGGGGCGCGCGGAAACGCGAGCCATAGGGGGAGGGCGGATAGCGGAATGGCGTGAATAGCAGATAGTGCAGCCCCCGCGCCGCAGGCGGAACCGGCGGCTTGCCGGCATCGAGAATATCCTCCAGCAACTGCTGTTCATCCAGGCTGTCGACCAGCGCCATGGTCGATACCACGTGCTGCGCCTCCACGGCGCGCCATAGCGTCAGCTTGAACGGCTGGCGCTCAGACGCGACCGCGGATGGCGTCCAGGTAGTGAACGACACGGACCAGTCCCTCCGTTGAGCGCATCAATTCCACCGGCTTGCCGCCGAGCGCCAGATTGTCTTCATGCAGCCAGGTCCGCGCCTGCTCGCCATGTCCCAGAATGGCATCCAGCGAGCGGAACATGCGCACGAATAGCACGCCGAACTCCCATTCCTTGCGATGGCTGTCCAGCACATATTGTCCACCTGCCATGCGCGAGACCGAGGCCGCGCTCACGCCCAGCACAGTGGCGACGAGTGACTGACTGAGTCCAAGATGGCTGGCGGCGCGCATGACGGCCTTGGTCAAGGTCGCACCTGGGTCCGGCAGCGGCCGGGATGCGGAGAGCGGGCGGTTCAGAACGGACATGGCTAACTCCTTTCCATGGAATTATTATAGCAAATTTATTTCTGGAGAGTGAGAATAGTGGCGAAAAAGTAATTTACGGATCACGTAATGATGCCTTCCCGCCACATCGGATAACCCGCCTATCAAAAGCCTGGGGCCGAGAGTAAAATGCAGCGCTTGTGCACTGCAATATAAAGCCGGTCGCGGCGTTTTTCACTGACGACACGGAACAATGGAAATCGAATGAGCAACGTCGCCTCGCATTCATTGTCAGCCAACGGGCATGCATCCGAAAACCAGAGTCTCCGGCTCCTGATGCTCGGTGCCATCGGTGTGGTCTTCGGAGACATCGGTACCAGTCCCTTGTATGCCCTCAAGGAATGCTTCAGCCCCGAGCATGGCATTCCGTTCTCGCCGGAAGCCACCTACGGCATCATATCCATGCTGTTCTGGGCGCTGATTCTGGTCGTGACGGTCAAGTATGTGGCTTTCGTCATGCGCGCCGACAATAATGGCGAAGGCGGTGTGCTATCGCTGATGGCGCTGGCCTTGCGTTCTGCCGCACCTGGCTCGGGCCGCGCACGCATCTTCATGATGCTAGGTGTGTTTGCCGCCTGCATGCTGTATGGCGAGTCAGTCATCACCCCAGCGATTTCGGTGCTATCGGCGGTAGAAGGACTGGAGGTGGCAGCGCCGGGCCTGAATCACTATGTCATTCCCATTACCGTGACGATTCTCACGGCGATCTTCCTGATTCAACGGTTCGGCACGGAAGCCGTCGGCCGGTTGTTCGGCCCGATTACGCTGCTGTGGTTCGTCTCCCTGGGTGCGCTGGGTCTGCTCAACATCGTCAAGGCGCCCGAGATCCTCGTTTCGATCAATCCGTTCTACGCCTACGAATTCGTCACCGAGCACACCTTGCAGGCGTTTATCGTCATGGGTTCGGTTGTCCTGGTCGTGACTGGCGTGGAAGCGCTGTACCTCGACATGGGGCATTTCGGTGCCAAACCGGTCAGGCTGGCATGGCTGTTCGTCGTACTGCCGTGCCTGTTGCTGAACTATTTTGGGCAGGGTGCGTTGCTCGTGACGACGCCGAGCGCCATCAGCAATCCTTTCTACCTGATGGTGCCGGAATGGGCCCTGTTCCCGATGGTGCTGCTGGCCACATGCGCAACGGTGATTGCCTCGCAGGCCGTGATTTCCGGTGCCTTCTCGCTCACCAGCCAGGCCATCCAGCTGGGCCTGATGCCGCGCATGCTGATCCGCCATACGTCGGCCGCCGAGCGCGGACAGATCTATATTCCGATCGTCAACTGGACGCTGTTGATCCTCGTGCTGATCACCGTCGTGTCGTTCAAGAAATCCGAGAACTTGGCTGCCGCCTACGGCATTGCCGTAACGACGACCATGCTGATCACCACGCTCCTCGTCTCCGTCGTGATGCGGCGGGAATGGGGCTGGAATCCGCTACTCATCATCGGGCTGGTGGTTGCTTTCCTGGTAATCGATGTCGCGTTCTGGACCGCCAACCTGATCAAACTCAAGGATGGCGGCTGGTTCCCCTTGTTGCTGGGATCTCTGACATTCTTCTTGCTCATGACTTGGTATCGTGGGCGCGCGCTGCTGCGTGCACGCACCCTGGAAGATGGCATTCCGCTGGAGCCGTTCGTTGCGGCGTTGCTGGCTTATCCTCCGCATCGCGTGGAGGGTACTGCTGTGTTCCTGACCGGTAATACCGAGTCCGTTCCGGTGTCGCTGCTGCATAATCTGAAGCACAATCGTGTGCTTCATGAGCGCGTGGTCTTCATGAGCTTTGTGACGCGCGACATCCCGTATGTCAACGATCTCGAACGCTTGAGTCTGACCGAACTGGGTAGCGGCGTGTATATCCTCAAGGCAGATTTCGGCTTTAAGGAAACGCCGGACGTCAATCACGTGATGCAGTTGGCGCAATCCCAGCTCGACATGCCATTCGAACTGATGGATACCTCGTTCTTCATTGCGCGCGAATCGGTGGTGCCGTCCAAGCTGCCCGGCATGTCGATGTTCCGGGAGCGGATCTTCGCCTGGATGCATCAGAATGGCGCAAAGCCTTCCGACTTCTTCCATATTCCGGCGAACCGAGTGGTGGAACTCGGGACGAAAGTCGAGATTTAATGCGGCGAAGCATGACGTGTACCAGGCGTACCTGACGATTTTCCGGGCATTTTGCTAACGCGCCCGCAGTGCGATCCCACAACCGATCACGGTGGGGCATAGCTTGGCCGTCGGGTGTCTCTCGAGCAGGTGGGGAGCCGACTCGAGGCCGCTACAGTAATCCGGCAGCATGGTGCGTGATCATGGACAGGTCCTGTCACGCACCGTTCGCTACGACAGGATCAGCGCTTCAGCTTGGCGAATGCCGCGGCCATCGCGCCACCAACAACGGATTCGGCGGCTTGTCTGGGGCCGTTTTGGCGAGGACCGCGCGCGGCTGGCGTGCCACGATCGGCGCCAGGACGCGTGTTCTCGCCCGGCGTGTCGTCAAGGCGCATGGATAGTCCGATCCGGTTGCGTTTGGCATCCACCTCCATCACCTTGACGCGAACAATCTGTCCGGCCTTGACCACTTCGTATGGGTCCTTGACGAATTTGTTCGATAACGCCGAGATGTGTACCAGGCCATCCTGGTGAACGCCGATATCGACGAACGCGCCAAAGGCCGCCACGTTCGTGACTACGCCTTCGAGCACCATGCCGGGTACCAGATCGCGAATATCCTCCACGCCGTCCTGGAAGGTAGCCGTTTTGAATTCCGGACGCGGATCACGCCCTGGCTTCTCCAGCTCCGTGAGGATATCGCGCACGGTTGGCTCGCCAAAACGCTCATCGGTAAAATCGCGAGCCGACAGCCCGCGCAATGTCTCCGAGTTACCCATGACATCGCGGATGCCTTTCTTGATCCGCTCAAGGATTCGCTGGACCACGGGATAGGCTTCCGGGTGGACGGAGGAGCGATCGAGAGGATTCTCGCCATCATTGATGCGCAGGAAACCCGCTGCCTGTTCGAAGGTCTTGTCGCCCAGACGCGGGACCTGTAGGAGGGCCGCACGCGAAGGGAACGGGCCATTGGCATCGCGGAATTCGACGATATTGCGCGCCAGCGTGCCATTCAGGCCGGACACCCGCGCGAGCAATGCGACCGAGGCAGTGTTTACGTCCACGCCAACCGCGTTCACGCAGTCTTCCACCACCGCGTCGAGCGCGCGCGCCAGCTCACGCTGGTTCACGTCGTGCTGGTACTGGCCGACGCCAATCGATTTGGGTTCGATCTTGACGAGCTCGGCCAGCGGATCCTGCAGGCGACGGGCAATCGACACTGCACCACGTAGTGACACATCCAGATCGGGAAATTCCTTGGCCGCAAGCTCCGATGCGGAATAGACGGATGCGCCGGCTTCACTGACCACGATCTTGGTCATACCAAGGTCAGGCAGACCCTTGATCAGGTCCTGCGCCAGTTTGTCGGTTTCACGGCTCGCGGTGCCGTTGCCGATGGCAATCAGCTTCACGCCATGCTTCTTGCACAGCGCACCCAGTGTCGCAAGTGAACCATTCCAGTCGCGGCGTGGCTCATGCGGGTAGATCGTGCTGGTATCGAGCAGCTTGCCGGTGGCATCGACCACGGCCACCTTCACACCGGTCCGAAGGCCCGGATCAAGGCCCAGCACAGCTTTCGGACCCGCCGGTGCGGCCAGCAGCAGTTCGTGCAGATTCCGCCCGAAAACCCTGATCGCTTCGGCTTCGGCTGCCTCACGGACTTGCATCAGCAGCTCGCTTTCCAGATGGGGCTGGACCTTGACGCGCCAGCACCACCGGCAGACGTCTGACAGCCACTTGTCGGCCGGCCTGCCTGCGTTGCGGATACCAACGTGCGCTGCGATCACGCCTTCGCAGGGGTGCGGAACGAGCGCATCCTGCTCTTCGCCCAGTCCGAGGCGGAGCATCAGCACACCGGCATTGCGCCCGCGGAACAGCGCCAGCGCCCGGTGCGACGGCACCGTGCGGATGGTTTCCGAATAGGTATAGTAGTCGCGAAATTTTTCTTCCTCGGCGGTTTCCTTGCCGGCCACCACGGTCGAACTCAGGATGCCCTGCTGCCACAGCATGTCGCGCAGGCGGCCGAGCAGGGCGGCGGTTTCGCCGAACTCTTCCGAGAGGATGTCGCGCGCGCCATCCAGCGCAGCCTTGGTATCGGCCACACCACCTTCGTTGGCGGGCTTATCGTTGACATACTTTGACGCTTCGGTTTGCGGATCGAGCAGTGGATTCTCGAGCAGCGCGCGGGCCAGCGGCTCGAGGCCGGCTTCGCGGGCGATCTGCCCGCGGGTCCGTCTTTTCTGCTTGTAGGGTAGGTAGAGGTCTTCCAGGGCCTGCTTGGTTGCAGCGGCTTCCACGGCAGTCCGCAGTTCGTCGGTTAGCTTGCCTTGCTCTTCGATCGAAGCCAGGATCGCAGCGCGCCGGTCTTCCAGTTCACGCAGGTACAGCAGACGCTCTTCGAGCTGCCGCAGTTGGGTGTCGTCAAGGTTGCCTGTGACCTCTTTGCGGTAGCGCGCGATGAAGGGCACCGTGGCACCTTCATCGAGCAGGGCAACCGCGGCGGCGACCTGACGGGGTTGTACGGAGAGTTCAGCCGCGATGTGCGACACGATTTTCTGCAGTACGGAATCGGACATTCAGTGGGTCTCGCTTGCTTGCAATCACAATGTCGGCACGCAAACGTGCCGAAAGCGGGGCATTTTGCCACAAGCGTGCGATGCGTCAGCCAGTCGCTCGGCGCGAGAGCCCGAGTGATAGAATCCTGCCATGGGTATGCAACTTCATTTCCGACTTTCTGGGGCCCGCCTCGCGCGGCCATGGCTGGCTATGCTGCTGGCGGCATCTGCCTGGAGTGTGCAGGCGGCTACAGCACAGGACGGGCGGAATTTCGATGCCGAGCGCAGCACGCTCGACGCTGCCCGGCAGTGGACGGAGTATCGCTTCAAGGAAGCGGAACATGCATGCTACGAGCGCTTTTTCGTCAACGCTTGTCTCAACAAGGCGGACGATGTGCGTCGGGAGGCGCTGCAGGACATCCGTCGCCGTGAAATCGCAGTGAACGATGCCGAACGTGCGCAGAAAGCTGCCATTCGCGATCGCGAGGCTGCCATCCGCAAGGCCCAGTATGAGGCCGAGCAGGGTCAGCGCGATGCCGAGGCGCGCCGTAACCGTGCCGCTTTCGAGGACAAGC
>DATLHT010000260.1:0-4708 GCA_035539795.1 Burkholderiaceae bacterium | reverse complement strand
CCCGGTGGCGGTGCTGCTGCCGGAGATTCGCGCGGGGTTGATCCTGCAGAGCGGCGGCGCGACGCGGATTCGTTATCTGGAGCAGGAGTAGGGCGGTTGACTCCAAACCTACCAGTAGGTAGGCTGGACTTCTCCCCCCATCGAACCCGCTGCATGACCATTTCCCCGCTCGGCTGGCTCCATACCGTCGGAAGCCTGCCCGCCATCCCCCTGGCTGCCTACATGCTCGTCAAGTCCGGCCGCATCGTTCCGGAGTCCAGGGCCGGACGCGCCTATTTCTGGTTCATGCTGCTGGGCGTACTGACGGTCTATCCGATCGCGCATCAGTCCATCAGTACCGTCATTGCCACCGTCACGCTGGTGCTGCTTCTGCTGGGTTACGGCATCGCACTGCAGGGTCCCGCCAGGGGATGGTGGAAGTACGTCCAGACGATATCCCTGAGCATCAGCGTCTTCCTGCTGATGGTTCCGACGGTCAGCGAAACCCTGCGTCGGTTGCCCGTCGGCCAACCTCTGGTGACCGACATGAAGGACCCGCTGTTGCTTGGCGCGCAAGGTGCGCTCCTGCTTGCCTTGATCGTCGGCATTCCCTTGCAGTTGCGCGTGCTCGGCAGGCAGCGTGCCCATGCGACGAAGGTGCAGGGTTGATGGCTTCCCCGATTCCAGAATCGCCCCTCCAGTACTCAGCCAAGGCGCAGGAGATCATCCAGCGGACCAATGAGTTGTTGGCCACGGGTGGCTACAACAGCTTCAGCTACGCGGATATCGCCGAGTTGGTCGATGTCCGCAAAGCCAGCATCCATCATCACTTTCCGGCAAAGGTCGACCTGGTGAAGGCCACGGTGGCCTTGCACAGGCAAGCCACGCAGCGTGGCCTGCAATCGCTCGAACAATCGATTGTCGATCCCCTGGAACGACTTGTCGCCTATTGCCGCTACTGGGTGGAATGCATACAGGCTTCCAATCCCCCCATCTGCATCTGTGCGCTGCTGGCGGCTGAACTCCCCGCGATGCCCGCGGAAGTCGCAGACGAGGTCAAGGCGCACTTCACGGATCTGCATGCGTGGCTTGCCTCCACCATGGAACAAGGCCTGGCAGAAGGGAAGATGGCGTTGGCCGATACGCCATCGGCTGAAGCGTCCATGTTCATGGCGTCGGTGCATGGCGCCATGCTTTCCGCGCGAGCGACCGGCAATGCGTTGCTGTTCTGGGAGATTGCCAGGCAGGCCACCCAGCGGCTTCGCGTGGCTCAGCAATGAATCGCCTGGACGGGTAATGCAGTCGCCTGCCCATCACCACGACGGATCGCCATGACATTTGACGGATTGTTTCAGCAAGGCAGACGCCCCTAGACTCGGATCGCAAGGCGAGCCCGACATCGGAACGGTCTTGGCATTCGAACTCCTGGAGAAACTGGTGAAGTCTGTCGTTCGTGGTTGTGGCGTATTGCTCTTGATTTGCCTTGCGTCGCCATCCACGGCGGGCGAAACCTCTCACATGATCACATCCGACGCTGGCCCTTATGGCGTCGGCCTGCAGGTGGTCAAGCAATACGATTACAGCCGCACCTTCAAGTCGTCGATCGATCCCCTGACCGGCGACGTCGTTCAAGGCGAGCGCTCGCGACCGATGCAGACATTGATCTGGTATCCGGCGCAGCCAACGGCGCAGAAGCTGGCTTATGGCGACTATGTGCATGCGCGCGTCACCGAACTGCAGTTCGACCTGTCCGAAGGGAGGAAAGCCCAAGCCGTGGCCAAGGGCGAGCAGGCGCTGTCCAATCGTCTCGGCGCGGAGCAGGCCCGCGCCGTCCTGACGACGCCGATGCGCGCATCGCTGGATGCGCAGCCGGTGGCTGGCCGCTTCCCGTTGGTGATCTATGCGCCCGGTGCTGGCGGTGCGGCCGACGAGAATGCCGATCTGTTCGAGCACCTGGCCAGCCACGGCTATGTGGTGGTCGCCAGCACCAGCCTGGGCACGCACGCCAAGGGCATCGACTACGCGATGGCCGACGTCGAAACGCAGGTGCGCGACATCCAGTTCCTGCTCGGCCATGCGCTGTCCCTGCCGCAGGTGGATGCCCGGCATATCGCCGTGATTGGCTGGAGCTGGGGCGGCATGAGCAATGTCTTTGCCGCATCGCGCGATGACCGCATCTCGGCGCTGGTCAGTTTCGATGGCACGCGCGAGCCGGCGTTCACCAGGCTCATTCCCACGCAGAAGCTGACGGTCCCATGGCTGTACATCTCGCGCACCCCCGACACCATTCCGCAAATCAACAAGTCCGAAATCGACACGACCTTCAGCCTGTTGAACGAGGCGAGATACGCCGATGTCCACCAGCTCACCATGTATCCGATGACCCACGTGGATTTTGTTTCCCGCCACTTGCGCGAATCGGGTGAGGCGGATTTCGGCGAGTATTCGCGCGCTGAAGTGGCGCAGGCGTACAACATCGTGTCGGATTACGTGCGCCACTTCCTCGACGCCACTCTCAAGAACGACGACAAGGGCGCCGCTTTCATGCGCCGTACGCCGCGCGAGAACGGCGTGCCGCCGCATGTCATGCGGGTCGATACACGGCAGGCAGAGAACCTGCCGCCCTCACAGGCCTCGATGGCCGCCGAACTGCGCCAGCGTGGCTTTGCCCACATCGGTGAGGCGTATCAGCAGGCGCGCAAGCGCGACGAGGCGTTCCAGTTGTCCGAGCGCGACTTGAAGCGCTGGGGATACGGACTGCTGGATGAGGGACGCACACAGGATGCCGTCGAAGTGCTGAAGCTGTGGGCCACCTTGTATCCCGGCAACTGGGATGCCGCCGACAGCCTGGCCGAGGGGTATCAGGCGGCGGGAAACAAGGCGCTTGCGATCAGGAATTTCCGGCGGTCGCTCGAGCTGAATCCCGACAACCGCAATGCGGTGAAGCAGCTCGAGGTGCTGGCGGCAGATTCCAGGTAGCCTGCAGGGCGACCAGCCTAGCCCCCCAAGTGCTTGAACTGTGCATGGAGTGTGCATACACTATGCGCATGCCAGCCCGGTCTTTGCCTTGTCGCGCCGTCGAGCTGGCCTGGTTCCTTGCCTCGAGGACACAGCCATGTCAGCCCTGCTGCAGGATTCAACTGAACTGTTCCGTGAGCCGGGCACCACCCGGTTGTCACCCAATCGCGTAGCCAAGACGCTCGCGCTGGATTTGAGTGCGCTGGCCGATGCGATCGGCGTGCATCGCAATACCTTGCGCCTGCATCCGGACAGCGCGAAGACGCAGGAAGGGTTGAGAGAGCTCAACCGCGTGTTCCTGGCCTTGCTCGAAGTGAAGTCCGACGAATTGCAGACCGCCTTCCACATGATGAACACCCCGATCAGAGTGCTCGGCCAAAGAACGCTGTTTGAAGCTGTGCGGGATGGAGACGTCGACAAGGCGCTGCGTTACATCCAAACCATTTCGGGTGGCCAGAACGGATGAAGTTGTCGCCACTGGACCAGGACGTCCTGCATCGAGCCCATCACCCCAGGTGGGCGTATGCGCCCACGAGCGGGCAGGGCGCCGCAATCGCGGGAGGTCGATTCAACCGGATCGGCACACCGGCTCTCAATCTGAGCCTGGATGAATCCACCAGCGCCGCCGAATACAAGCAAGACGCGCCGATTGCCGATCCTTATCTGATGGTGTCGTATCAGGCCAAGCTGCCACCGCTGGTGGATATCCGCCTGCTGGATGGCGACTGGGATGAGCTTTGGAATGACTGGAACTGCGACTGGCGCAGCCTGTACGTTGATGGTTACGAGCCACCGTCCTGGTTGCTCGGGGAAATGGTGCAGGACGCGGGACATGTCGGATTGATATTTCCGAGCCTTGCTCGATCGGGTGGAGTGAACGTCGTGCTCTACACCGAGCAACTCAAGCCGGATTGGATCCGGGCCCACGATCCGAATCAATATTTGCCGAAGGACCAGGCAAGCTGGGAATGAGGCGACCTGATGTCCAGGCTCGCTTTGGCCGTCGCCGTGATGGTGCTGGCACCGACCCCAAGACCCGCCTATAGTCGCCACGGGGAAACACCAAAGGGAACGCGGCGGCATGGCGCAATCCATTCGTCGCGGCGGAATGGGCGTCTTGGGGACACTTCATGGAACGACACCTGGCCAGGATGCTGGCAATGCTGGGGCTGCTGCTCGCGCTGACGGGCTGCGCCAACCTCCAACGCAATGTGGCGATGCACGATCTGGCCAACGCGCCGGGCGGCTTTGTCGTCGATGGCACGGGGCCGGATGACTACCCCGCCTTCCTGGCGGGCGAGGGCCTGATCAGCAGTTGCCGCTACGCCGTGCATCACTTGGGACGCGACGAGTACCAACCCACGAAGGCACGCATGTTCGAGGCCCTGCTGGCGCGCGAGTTGCCGGAGGCCACCGATCATCGCGTAACACTGGAGCGCTTCGACGTTTATCACAACGGCCATGCGCGCGTGAAACTGGTGGTCAACAATTTCATGGCGATGCAGTACGGCGGTTGGTACTTCCCGCCGCAGCAGGATCCCGCCAATGAACGCGTTCGCCTGCAGGCCAATCCCGAGATACCCAAGCGCGAGCCCGACTACATCATTGGTTGCTGGGACAACCAGGAGGGCGGCTACGACCGCCGCGGCGTCGCGCAAGGGCACGACGTGATCGTCACCTGGGTCGGATTCCGCATCGACGACACGCCGTA
>DATLHT010000259.1:0-31059 GCA_035539795.1 Burkholderiaceae bacterium | reverse complement strand
GGGTGGGCGGCATCGACAGGTAGCCACCGTCATGACATCCATGTCTGAATCAACGGGTGTACGCGCCCCCAGTGCCGCAGGCGACATCCTGTTCGGCGGCCTGACCCGGATTGCTGCACTGATCACCTTGCTGTTGCTGGGTGGGATCATCCTCTCCCTGATCATCAGCTCCTGGCCGACCATCGAGCGTTTCGGCCCCAGCTTCCTGTGGACTGCCGAATGGAATCCACCAGCTGATATCTACGGCGCGCTGGTCCCGATCTACGGCACCATCGTGACCTCGCTCATTGCCCTGATTATCGCGGTGCCCGTCAGCTTCGGCATCGCTTTGTTTCTGACTGAACTCTCCCCGGCCTGGTTGCGCCGACCCCTCGGCACTGCCATCGAACTCTTGGCCGCAGTGCCCTCGATCGTGTACGGCATGTGGGGCCTGCTGGTGTTCTCGCCCATCTTCAGCAAGTATTTCCAGACTCCGCTGGCGGCCACCATCGGCCAGGTACCGGTCATCGGCAAACTGTTCCAGGGGGCACCGCTCGGGATTGGACTGCTGGCAGCTGGTGTGATCCTGGCGATCATGATCATTCCTTACATTGCCTCGGTCATGCGCGACGTCTTCGAAGTGACGCCCGTGCTGCTGAAGGAATCTGCCTACGGCATTGGCTGCACAACCTGGGAGGTGATGTGGAATGTGGTGCTTCCCTACACCAAGGCAGGTGTCATCGGCGGCATCATGCTTGGCCTGGGACGTGCGCTCGGCGAGACGATGGCTGTGACCTTCGTTATCGGCAATACCAACTTCCTCAATGATGCCTCCCTGTTCTCGCCGGGCAACAGCATCACCTCGGCACTGGCTAACGAATTCGCCGAAGCTGGCCCCGGCTTGCATACCTCTGCACTGATGGAGCTGGGTCTGATCCTGTTCCTGATTACCTTCATCGTGCTGGCCCTGTCCAAGCTGCTGTTGCTACGCCTTGCGAAGGCGGAGGGCGGGAAATGAGCTCGAATGTCTCAGTCACCATGAATGATTCCGCCATGCCTGCTGTCCACCCGGAATCCGGCGCGATGCGTACCCGCCTGCAGGCGCGCCGACGCAACATCAACCGCGTGGCGCTGTCGCTGTCGATTGCTGCGATGCTGTTTGGCCTGTTCTGGCTCGCCTGGATCCTCTGGACGACAATCTCATTGGGCATTGGCGGCCTGTCGCTCGACCTGTTCACCAAGATGACGCCCGCGCCGAACACGGCCGGCGGTGGCCTTGCCAATGCCATCTTCGGCAGCCTGGTGATGGTGGCGATGGCCACGCTGATCGGTACGCCGCTCGGCATCCTGGCCGGTATCTACCTGGCCGAGTATGGGCAAAAATCCCCGCTGGCCAGCTTCATCCGCTTCATCAATGACATCCTGCTATCGGCGCCGTCCATCGTTATCGGCCTGTTCGTGTATGCGGTGGTGGTGACGCGCATGGGCAACTTCTCCGGTTGGGCTGGCATCTGCGCGCTGGCGCTGCTGCAGATTCCAGTGGTCGTGCGGACCACGGAGAACATGCTGCATCTGGTACCGAACGCCATGCGCGAAGCGGCGTTCGCGCTTGGCACGCCGAAGTGGAAGATGGTGCTGTCGATCACCATGAAGGCTTCGTACGCCGGCATCATCACCGGCGTGTTGCTAGCGGTGGCGCGCATCTCTGGTGAAACCGCCCCGTTGCTCTTTACCTCACTCTCGAACCAGTTCTGGAGCATGGATCTGGGCAAGCCGATGGCGAATCTACCGGTCACCATCTACTCCTTTGCGATGAGCCCGTTCGTCGAATGGCAGCAACTGGCCTGGGCCGGTGTGTTCCTGATCACGCTCGGGGTGCTGGGCCTGAATATCCTGGCCCGCACGCTGTTCCAGAAGCGCGTATGAGCGCCACGGCCACTGACGATACGAATTTGAAGCGAGAATCATAATGACCGCGACTGTGATTGATATTCCGGAAGATGTGCGCACCAAGATCGATGTGCGCAATCTCAATTTCTACTACGGCAAGTTCCATGCGCTAAAGAACGTCAACCTGTCGATTCCAGAACGCAAGGTGACGGCCTTCATCGGCCCGTCTGGTTGCGGCAAGTCGACGTTGCTGCGGACCTTCAACAAGATGTACGCGCTCTACCCGGAACAGCGTGCGGAAGGCGAGATCAACATGGACGGCGAGAACCTGCTGACGTCCAGGCAGGACATCGCGCTGTTGCGCGCCAAGGTGGGCATGGTGTTCCAGAAGCCGACGCCATTCCCGATGTCGATCTATGACAACATCGCCTTCGGCGTACGCCTGTTCGAAAAACTCTCACGCTCGGAAATGGATGACCGCGTGGAATGGGCACTGACCAAGGCCGCGCTGTGGACCGAAGCCAAGGACAAGCTGCACCAGTCGGGCTATGGCCTTTCCGGCGGGCAGCAGCAGCGTCTGTGCATCGCGCGTGGCATCGCCATCCGCCCCGAAGTGCTGCTGCTCGACGAGCCATGTTCGGCGCTGGATCCGATCTCCACCGGAAAAATCGAAGAGCTGATCGCCGAGCTGAAGAACGATTACACCGTGGTGATCGTTACCCATAACATGCAGCAGGCAGCGCGCTGCTCCGACTACACCGCTTACATGTATCTGGGTGAGCTGATGGAGTTCGGCGAAACCGAGAAAATCTTCATCAAGCCGTCCCGCAAGGAAACGGAAGACTACATTACCGGTCGCTTTGGCTGACCAGGAGAACATCATGTCCGACAAGCACCTGTCCACCCAGTTTGATGCCGACCTGAACGCGATCTGTACCAAGTTGTTGCAGATGGGCGGGCTGGTCGAGGCCCAGGTGGCCACTGCGATGCGCGCACTGACCGAGTTCGATGCCAGCCTGATCGAACAGGTGATCAAGCGCGAGAACGATCTTAATGCCCTGGAGGTCGAGATCGACGGCGATTGCAACAACATCATCGCGCGCCGCCAGCCGACGGCTCGCGACTTGCGCCTGATCATGGCGATCTCCAAGTCGATCACGAATCTGGAGCGCGCCGGCGACGAGGCAGAGAAGATCGCCAAGCGTACCAAGCGCATCATGGAAGATCATGCCGCGCACGCCATCAACTATTCGGAGGTCAAGCTGGCCGGACAGATGGCGACCAATCTGTTGCGCAATGCCCTCGACGCATTTGCTCGCCTCGATACCGTGGCGGCGGCGCAGATCGTCCGCGAGGACAAAGCCATCGACGAGGAATTCCGGGCATTTGTGCGTAAACTGGTGACGTATATGGTGGAGGATCCCCGTACTATCTCGGTCGGGCTGGATTTCCTGTTTGTCGCCAAGGCGGTGGAGCGCATCGGCGACCACGCCAAGAATATCGCCGAGTTTATTATCTATATCGTCAAGGGCACCGACGTGCGGCACATCTCCCGTGAGGAGATGGAACGCGAGGCGCTCAAGTGAGCGAGGTGTCTGGAGAAACCTATGCCAAGTAGCATTCTGGTGGTTGAGGATGAGCCGGCGATTGCCGAGCTGATAGCAGTGAACCTGCAGCACGCGGGCCACTATCCCATCCGCGCCTACAATGCCGAGCAGGCCACGGCGCTGATGAGCGATGTCCTGCCGGATCTGGTATTGCTCGACTGGATGCTGCCGGGCAAGTCGGGTGTGGCTTTCGCCAAGGACCTGCGCGCCAACGAGCGTACCAAGCAGATTCCGATCATCATGTTGACCGCCCGCAGCGAGGAACAAGACAAGATCATGGGGCTGGAGGCAGGTGCCGACGACTATGTGACCAAGCCGTTTTCTCCCAAGGAACTGCTGGCGCGCATCAAGGCAGTGCTGCGCCGCCGCGCGCCGCAACTGACCGACGATGTGGTGGTGGTGAGTGGCCTGCGCCTTGACCCCGCCACGCACCGCGTCATGGCGAACCAGGACGCTAGTGACAACGCTATCCGGGTCGAACTCGGCCCGACCGAGTTCCGGCTGCTGCATTTCCTGATGACCCATCCCGAGCGCGTCCATAGCCGCTCCCAGCTACTGGACCAGGTGTGGGGCGATCATGTGTTCGTCGAGGAGCGCACGGTCGATGTGCATATCAAGCGACTGCGGGCTGCCCTCGCGCCGGCTGGCTACAGCAATATGATCGAGACGGTGCGTGGTAGCGGCTACCGGCTCGCCAAGTCCCCGGAGTAGCCCGCCGAGGCCGTCGACCGGCGCACTCCGGCCGGTATGCCGACCGTCTGCAGAAAGCCGCGCACATTGCCGCAACATGCGACAATGACTGCGCGGCTTCTTGATTGAGCGATCCGGATTCTAGCGATCCACCTAGCGACCTGAAACGGTACTGCATGAACGTTATCTGGGCCCGCATGGCCGTCATTTTTTCGCTGTTGCTGCTCGTTGTCGGCGGGTTGTACCTGTTCGTCGGTCATTTGTCGGCGGTCGTCGTGCTGGTCGTGTTCCTGATGGCTGTGCTGGGATACTACGTGTACCAGGTGCAGCGCCTGTGGCGTGTGCTGGACGCACCGGCCTACGGCGAAATTCCCAGCGCGTTGGGGTTATGGGGTGAGGTTTACTATCGCCTGCATCGGCTGGTCAAGCGCTGGCGCATGCAGGTCCTGCAGGTCGAGCAGCAGCATCTGCGCTTTATCCAGGCGATGCAAGCTTCGCCGAATGGTGTGCTGATGCTCGACGACAACGATCAGATCGAATGGTGTAACGCGGTAGCGGAAGCACATTTCGGCCTCAGCGCCAAGCGTGACATCCGCCAGCGCATCACGCATCTGGTCCGGCATCCGGGCTTCGTCAAGTACATGTCATTGCATCATTTCGATGAGCCGCTGGTCATCCGGGATGCCGGCGCCTACAAGCAGAATGTCATCGAGGTCGAGGTGTTTCCGTATGGCGAGAACCGCAAGCTGCTGCTCTCGCACGATATCACCAAGCTCGAGAATACCGAGGCGATGCGCCGTGACTTCGTTGCCAACGTGTCGCACGAACTGAAGACGCCACTGACCGTGCTGACTGGTTTTCTCGAGACCGTTCGCGACTTGCCGCTGTCCGCGGAAGACCGTGCTCGTTATCTTGAAATGATGCACAGCCAGTCGATGCGCATGCAGCATATCGTCGAGGATCTGCTGGCGCTGGCCAAGCTGGAGGGCGATTCCGAAGTGCCGCCGATGGATACCGTGCCCATGTCGCGCGTGATGATGCAGCTCCAGCATGATGCGGAAGCCCTGTCAGGTGGCAAGCACATTATCGAGGTGACCTGCACGCCGGGAATCGATGTGCGCGGGGCGGAGATGGAGCTGCTCTCGGCCTTTGGTAATCTGGTGTCGAATGCGATCCGCTACACGCCGGAAGGCGAGCGCGTGCATCTGACCCTCCGGCGCGAGGGTGACCGTGCGGTATTCGAGGTCGCCGATACTGGGCTTGGTATCGAGGCGGAGCATATCCCGCGCCTCACGGAGCGCTTTTATCGCGTGGACCGCAGCCGTTCTCGCGATACGGGCGGCACCGGGCTGGGCCTCGCCATCGTCAAGCATGTGGTGTCACGCCACCAGGGCGAATTCGAGGTGCGCAGCGAGGTGGGGCGCGGTAGCCAATTCATTATCCGCTTTCCGGCCGAGCGTAGCCAGATCGAGTCTGCCTCGCCCCGGGTCGCAGCCTGAGCGTCGTTCCCCTGGCGTGCGACTTGCCTATGGGCAAATCCTTTCCCGACCGCATCGTCATAGATCGGCTTTCTCTGACCCGGGACGCCCGGCGATGAATCGTCCGGCGCGCCCCGCGAGGGTCAGCCTGGCTGGCTACTGAAGCGGGCCAGCAGTTCCTGCTGGCTAATGTGGCGGACCTTGCTTTTCGAGCGCTTGCGGCGGTAGCTGCCGTCATCCTGCATGATCCACGCAGATGCGTTGTCGCGCAGGTGGACCTGCAGGCTTTCGCGGATAACGCGCACTTTCAGGCTCTTGTCCAGTACCGGGAACGCGACCTCTACGCGGCGGAACAGGTTGCGGTCCATCCAGTCCGCGCTGGAGAGGTAGACAATGTCCTTGCCTTCGGCGTAGAAATAGTACACGCGATGGTGTTCCAGGAAGCGCCCGATGATTGAGCGTACGTGGATGTTTTCCGACAGGCCCGGTACGCCGGGCCGCAAGGCGCAGACGCCGCGCACGATCAGGTCGATGCGTACACCAGCGCGCGAGGCTTTGTATAGCTCGTCGATGATAGTCGGCTCGAGCAGGGCGTTCATCTTCGCGATGATGCGGGCACGCTTGCCTGTGCGTGCAGCGCGGGCTTCAGCGCGGATATGGTCGATCAGGTTGGGGTGCATCGTGAAGGGCGAGTGCCACAGATGATGCAGTTTGACCTGGCCGCCGGTGCTGGTCATGAGGTGGAAAACGTTGTGTACGTCCTCGCAGATCTGCTCGTTGGCGGTCATGAGCCCGAAATCGGTGTATAGCCGGGCGGTGCGCGGGTGGTAATTGCCGGTGCCGAGGTGCGCATAACGGCGCAGCTGTACCCGGCGGTTCTTCGCGCCGCTCAGCTCACGGCGCACTATCAGCAGCATCTTGGCATGGCATTTGTGACCGTCCACGCCGTACACCACGTGTGCGCCGGCCGATTCAAGCCGCTCCGCCCAGTTGATGTTCGTTTCCTCGTCGAAGCGTGCCAGCAGTTCCACTACCACCGTCACTTCCTTGCCGTTCTGGGCGGCCTTGATCAGCGCTTCCATGACCGGCGAATCGTTGCCCGTGCGGTACACGGTTTGCTTGATGGCCATCACGTCGGGGTCGC
The DNA here is from genome assembly GCA_035539795.1 of Burkholderiaceae bacterium. GTDB lineage: Bacteria > Pseudomonadota > Gammaproteobacteria > Burkholderiales > Burkholderiaceae > Imbroritus. The sequence continues at coordinate 24,271 of DATLHT010000259.1, read as the reverse complement.
GGGCCGCCTGCTGCAGCAGTTCCAGGACGGACGAAAAACTCTCGTACGGATGGTGCAGCAGGATGTCGCCACTGCGGATCACGTCGAAGACACTGCTCGATGCTGCCATGGCCTTGACCGGTGCCGGCACCAGTGGCGCGTACTTGAGTGACGGATTGTCGACCAGGTCGGCTACCTGCATCAGACGCACCAGATTGACGGGACCATGCACGCGATAGCAGTCGCTTTCCTGCAGGCCGAACTCGATCAGCAGTCGCCGCGTCAGCGCCGGTGGCGTTTCTGCCGAGACCTCGAGCCGCACCGCGTCGCCAAAGTGGCGGGCAGGCAGCTCACCCTGCAGGGCCTCGCGCAGGTCGGTGATGTCGTCGTCCGAGACGAACAGGTCGGAGTTGCGGGTGACCCGGAACTGATAGCAGCCCCGCACTGAGATCTGTGGAAACAGCTCGTGGACGAAGCCCTGAATCAGCGAAGTCAGCAGTACGAATCCGTGGGGGTGTCCCGACAGGGCTTCCGGCATGCGCAGCAGGCGCGGCAGCGAGCGCGGCGCCTGGACGATCGCCAGTTCCGCCTCGCGGCCGAAAGCATCCTTGCCGGACAGTTCCAGAATAAAATTCAGGCTCTTGTTGAGTACGCGCGGGAAGGGATGCGCCGGGTCCAGGGCCATCGGCGTCAGCACGGGCAGAAGGTCCTGCTGGAACACGCTGCGCGCCCAGGCACGTTGCTCCTCGGTCCAGCTGTCGGTCAGGTGGATGTAGACACCAGCCTTCTCCAGCAACGGCATGACCGTATGGGTCAGCATCCGGTATTGCTCGGCCACCAGTGCGCTGGCCCGATCGCTGACCATCTGCAAGGCCTGCTGGACCGACATGCCGTCGGGTGTGAGGCCGGATGGATTGTCGCGCAACTGTTCCTTGAGCCCGGCCACGCGGATTTCGAAGAATTCATCGAGGTTGCTCGACACAATGCAGATGAATTTCAGGCGTTCCAGCGCCGGGACATCGGTATCGGCGGCCTGCGCCAGGACGCGTGCATTGAATTCGAGCAGGCCGATTTCGCGATTCAGCAGAGTGTCAGCGGAGGGCATCGACATGATGGCGGTTTTCTTATGTAATATCGGACGCTCGACTTTCGCATTTGCGCATGTCATTTTGATGACAGCGCCATTTTTGTCATGATGCTGCAATAATAAAGTCATAGTTTGCAGACATCCATGCCCAGACTTCTACCCATATTCATTCGATGAATGCCAATGCCCGCCTGCTGGCCGCAGTCGATCTCGGTTCGAACAGTTTTCGCCTGATGATCGGACGGGTCGACGAGAGCGTCACCGCCGAAGGCTCGAGTCGACAGATCTTCCAGGTCGATGCCATGCGCGAACCGGTGCGCCTGGCCGCCGGACTGACGCCAGATAAATATCTTGACCAACCTTCGCGTCGTCGCGGGCTGGATGCGCTGCGACGCTTCGGCGATCGGCTGCGCGATTTTTCTGGTGATCAGGTGAGGGCGGTCGCCACCAATACACTGCGTGTCGCCAAGAACGCTCAGGAGTTCCTGATTGAGGCGGAGGCGGCGCTGGGCTTTCCCATTGACGTGATCGCCGGACGGGAAGAGGCGCGACTCATCTATCTGGGTGCCTCCCATGATGCCCCAGCCTGTGTCGGAAACCGGCTGGTGGTCGATATCGGCGGCGGTTCGACGGAATTCATCATCGGCAATGGCTACGAGCCGCAGCTGATGGAGAGCCTGTATATCGGCTGCGTGTCGCATAGCCGCCAGTTCTTCCCCAACGGTACGGTCGACGAGTACGCGATGAAGCAGGCCGAACTGGCGGCCCGCCGCGAGATTCAGGTACTGGTGCAGCAATATCGGCATGCCGGCTGGGAACAGGCTGTCGGCTCGTCGGGCACTGCCAGGGCGCTGGCTGAACTCATTGAACTGAACGGCTTCAATGATCAGCCCAACGAGCTTGGTATTACCCGGCAGGGCCTGATCCGTCTGCGGCGCGCGCTCATCAAGGCCGAGAACACCGGCCGGCTGAAGCTCCAGGGCCTGAAGCCAGACCGCATCCCGGTGCTGCCAGGTGGGTTGTCGATCATGCTTGGTGTGTTCGATGAGCTGGAACTCGACCGTATGGAGGTGACCGATGGCGCGCTCCGGTTGGGGGTGTTGTATGACACGCTCGGCCGTAATCATCATGCGGACATGCGCCAGGTGACGGTGAGCCAGTTTGTGCGCCGCTATGGTGTCGATCGTGCCCAGGCGGAACGCGTGCGGCAGGCAGCGCTGCAACTGCTGGCCCAGTTTCCCGAACCGGCGCACGAGCGACGCGACGACAATCTGGCTCTGCTGGGCTGGGCCGCCAGCCTTCACGAAATCGGCATGTCGATTTCGCATGCCGGCTACCACAAGCATTCGGCGTATATCGCCAACCATGCGGATATGCCCGGCTTTTCGCGCACCGATCAGGCGCGTCTGGGAACGCTGTTGCTGGGGCATGCGGGCAAGCTAGGCAAGCTGTCCGCCAGCAGCAAGTTTTTTGACTGGCGCATGCTCTTCAGTCTGCGCCTGGCCTTCGTGCTGTGTCGGCGCCGCGCCGACGTGTCGCTCCCGGATATCCGTGTGGAGCAAATCGAGGGTGATCTTGTGGAAGGATTTGCCGTACATCTGCCGCAGGCATGGATCGAGCAGAATCCGCTTATCGAATATAGCCTGGCGCAAGAGGCGGATGAGTGGGAGCGCGTTGGCAAGCGCTATAAGATCGTCTACGACTGATCCTCCAGTCATCGCCAGTGGTGCCGGCCAACGGGCAAGACCGGCGGGCGTGTTGCTCATCCGGTCCGGTTTAGCCCCTTCAGCCCTCAAGCCTTGTTCAGGAAGTGGCGTGCATAACGCGGATTCATGCTGGAGATCCGCAGCAGAGTCAGGAAATCCGCGACGTTGAAGTCCGGATCCCACGCTGGTGCGCCACAGATCCTGGCACCCAGCCGCAGGTAGCCCTTGACCAGCGCCGGCGGCTCCACCTCGAGTTGCTGGTTCAGGTTTTCCACGGGCAAGGGCAGGCGCGGAAAGGCATGATACTCGACTGGCGCCAGCGCGCTGGCGGCGAAGCTGTGCGACAGGCTGGCCGCATAGTGCCCGCCATCTGCCATTGATACGCTGGCACAGCCGAGCATCGTCTCGAAGCCATGCTGCGTCATATATTCACCGAGGCCGCCCCAGAGCGCCATGATCACGCTGCCCGAACGGAAATCGCGATGCACGCAGGAACGTCCGACTTCCACCATCTTTGGCTTGAGATGTTGCAGGCGCACGAGATCGAATTCGGCCTCCGAGTACAGGCAGCCGATGCGCTTGGCCTGATGTGGCGGCAGCACGCGGTAGGTGCCGACCACGCGCAGGGTTTCCTGGTCGCGCACGATCAGGTGGTCGCAGAAGGCATCGAACATGTCCACATCGATACCGCTGGCCGCCGATGCCAGGCGCGCGCCCATTTCCTCGGCAAACACCTTGTAGCGCAGGCGTTGTGCTTCCTCTACTTCATCCTGGTGCCGGGCCCACGTAACACTGAAAGCATGCTTCTCACGCGCAGCCGCATCCGGTGTGCGATGAAGTCCCCTCCGGACCGACGGCGCCGCGAGGCTGACCGTCGGCAGGGCATCGACCAGAGGCTGGGTGGGGTTCGGAAGCTCGCGCATCGATATTTCCCTTTCGTGACAGATTGCGGCTGATTCTAGAGACCGCAGATGACACTTCAGAGGCGTTTCGATGACATTTCATGATGCGCGGGCGTGCCGCAGGCGAAAGCGTTGGCGCGTCGATATCAGAGCAGATCGGGGTTGATGACGGCCCGCAGCACGACCTGGGCTTCACCTTCGCGGGTGCGGCTCGTGAGCCACCAGACACCGCCTTTGCGAACGCTCCACGGTAATTCCGATCCCGCCAGCAGCAAGCTGGCGGTATTGCCGATCCACGGCTGATGGCCAACGACAACCGTGTCCGGGCCCTGTGGCCAGCCTACGCATGCCAGCACCTGGCTGACGTCGGCGCCGGGCTCTAGTTCCTGGGCGATTTCCGGCTGCGGGGTCAAAGCCTGTGCGGTCTGGATGGTACGCAGGGCAGGGCTGGTCAGAATCCGGGCGGATGCTGGCAAACGCTGGCGCAGCCAATGGGCCACCCGCTCCGCCTGCTTCTGGCCTCGCTCAGTGAGGGGGCGTTTCAGATCTGCCGTGCGTTGAATGCTGAGGTGCGCAGGCAAGTCTTCGGCTTCGGCATGGCGCCACAGTACCAGGTTCATTCCTTTTCCTTACGATGCGCCGAGAGAGAGGGCGCATATAGTCTGCAGCTGGCGCGTGACGGGGGCGTGTCGTGGTCGTATTCGCAGCCCACCTGTTCCTGGCCGATGATACCCGGACCGGAAAGGCGCGGCTAGCGCATTGCGCTAATATCACTGGCGGGATATACTAGTCGGCTTCGGGGCGTAGCGCAGCCTGGTAGCGCATCTGATTTGGGATCAGAGGGTCGCATGTTCGAATCATGTCGCCCCGACCAGCATTTGTAGTGGCAAAAAAGGGTTTACGGTGAATGCCGTAGACCCTTTTTGTTTTCCCTGAACCAGCGCTAATATTTCCTCGCACCATCGCGACAATACGGTAGTCATACAGTACTGTATTTCATCCTGCATTCTGGACTTTCAGGTGGACTTGGCTAAGCGGCGCCTCGCTTCACTTCATTTAGGCGGGGTTCTTTGTACTGTGCCAATCGGCCATCATCAGGCTGCCCATTCACCATTTGAGGCTCATGATTGCGCTGCAGCGATGATGGGTTCAATGCTGGGCTCCACGATGTTGCAGTTGGCCTGATTGAGCGGTTCGGAGACGAGCTGGCAGCGATGACCCGGGTCCATGTCTTTCGCAATTGGCGTGACTCGGGGCAGCGCCGAGAGCGTGGAGCTTGCTGGCTAACTTTTCGCCGTGGCGGCCGGATTCGATGCGGGCCGCTACAGGATTCTCTGTCGGCCGCCGTCGGCGAGCACAGCTGAAATTGCGAGTTTCAATTGAGAAAAAAAGCCGCATCAGCGTGCGGCGTTAATCCATGGCTGGATGCCATAAAATGTGGCGAATGGATCATATATTTGGCATCTGAATGTGTCAAGTACTGCGCAGCTAGCTTGCGTGGTGGTGTGATCTGCTTAGAATGTGGATGTAGGGCAACTGTAGCCCGCGCACATCCAAACTTGAGGCGTGATACCCGCGCAGCTAAAAGCTGCGTACTTCAGGAATGGCTTTATAGGCTCCCTGGAGAATCCATGCCCGCCAAGTATCTTCCTTTGATTGCCGACTATGAAGGTCGGATAGAAAAAGCCTTCCTTGAGGGCGATGTTGCTGAGGCCATCCATCTGCTTGATCGGCTGCGAGAACTCCCCAACATGCCTGATTTCCCGCCCATTGTTGGCCCTCGGCTGCGCGAGGTACTCGTGAGATTTGATGCTTTAGTGAGCGCGGAGCGCGCCAACTCCCGTGCGCATTTTGCGCAAGGACAGAGTTCAGCGGATCCGCTGGGCAGAGACTGAGGAATGCCTTCGCTTCGTCCGTGCTCGAGCACCGCAGCCAGTCGTCCCATGCCCGGGCAGCAGGAATACCACCGACCACTTCTCTTTTCCCGGTTTGCGAAACTTGCGCACTAGCGGATGAGCACATACCGGACAGCACGAAAAACACCTGGACTGCCAGCGTGCCATCCTCAGGCAGCCAGATCCGCAGCGGCCGCGTGGCGGGGAGCGGCGCGGCCAGATGGTTCATCAGGATAACCAGCGCGGCGCATCCATGCAGGCCGTCGCGTGCGGGCTGTCTCGTGTGAGTGCTGAAGCTAGCTGAAGCCAGCACTGTATTCACAAGATGGAGGCTCCGGTATGACGCTGCTGGGGGTGTTGCGCAGCAACGTCATCGGGTGCGGCGGCAAAGCAGGCGGTGTCCCGCTATGCCTTCCTGGATACGACGGCAATTACTGGTCGGCGCGGATGTCCGCCTGCTTTGCCGCAGAGGTATAGCGTGCTTCCTCTTCCTTCAGGAACGATTCGAACTGCGCAGTGCTGCCGCCCACCGGCTCGACGCCGCCGTCCATCAGTTGCTTGCGGACAGCCGGGTCCTGCAGGGCCAGGTTGATGCTTTTGTTCAGGCGCTCGATCTCCTTGGCCGGGGTGCCAGCCGGGGCAAATACGCCCATCCAGTTGGAGTAGCGGTAATCCTTGACCTTCAGGATTTCGGCGACAGTCGGCACGTCGGGCAGCGCGGGTGAGCGCTTCGGTGTGGTGACGGCAAGAATCTTCACCTTGCCGCTGTTGTGGTGTGCGATCACTGGTGGCAGGCCCATTACGCCCAGCTTGACTTGTCCGCCGAGCAGATCGTTCAGGGCCGGTGCGGCGCCCTTGTAGGGCACATGCAGCAGCGAGACCTTGCTGGACAGGCTCAGCATGGCACCGGCGAAATGCATCGAGCTGCCGCTGCCGGGCGTACCGTAGCTGATGTCTTTCTGCGGGCTGGCCACGAGTTGCTGCAATGAGGTGACGCCAAGCGACGGGTGCGCGACGATGGCGAGCGGCGTTTCACCGATCAGCACGACCGGCACGAGATCGCGCTCAGGGTTGTAGGGCAGCTTGATCCCGGCTGCCTTGCTGACGACGATTTCAGCGGGCGAGGCGATCAGGAAGGTGCTGCCGTTCGGTTGGCTCTTGGCTACTACGCTGGCCCCGATGGCGCCGCTGGCGCCGCCGCGGTTGTCGACCAGATAATTGGTTTTGTCGATGTCGGTCAGCTTCTGCGAAACGATGCGGGCAACCGCGTCGACACCGCCGCCGGCAGGATAGGGCACGATCACGCGCACTGCCTGGTTGGCAGTCGCTGTCGTGGTGAAGGACAGGGCGGCTAGCGAGGCTAGCGTGGTCAGCATGGTCTTGAGGCCGTTCATGAATGTCTCCTCCGGTGAGGTTGCTTTTTTTCTATGCTGTGCGGGCGACCGCCGACCTGGCTGGCAAGCGGGCCCGCGCAACGGGTGGGCAAGGTGTTGTGACGAGATGGGTTGCTTCAATCGAATGTAATGGCGGCTCCCGGTGGCGGACTGAAACCCAGATCGCCGCGGCGGACGACATGGTCGCGTCCACCGTTGGCCTCGAGCAGTTCAGCCTGGCGCACCCGTACCCGCTTGTCGACCGCGACCGGATCGCACATCGCCAGCAGGCGTGCATGGCAGGCCTCGCGGATGGCGGCATGGGCGGGATCACTGCCCAGGTCGTGGAGTTCTTCCGGATCGGCCTTGAGATCGAACAGCTGAGCAGGGTAATCGACGTAGTAAATGTACTTGTACTGGCCATGGCGGATCATGAAGGCGCCCGTGGCAGAGCCCATGCCGTGGTATTCGGTGAGCACGTTGCGATCCGGCTGCGCACCCTCGGCGAGCGCTTGCAGCGAGACGCCGGGGAAACCCTCCAGCAGCGCCGGCGTGTCGGCGCCCACGGCTTCGAGAATGTAGGGGTAGGCATCGACATGGCTGACCGGCGTATCGATGGCCTTGCCGACGGGCACGTTCGGTCCGGCCATGATCAGCGGCACGCCTGCGGCTTCTTCGAACAGCGTCGACTTGCCCCACATGCCGCGCGAGCCGAGATTGTCGCCGTGGTCACTGGTGTAGATGACGCGCGTGTCGTCCGTGAGGCCCGCCTCATCCAGCGCCTGCAGCACCTTGCCGATATTTTCGTCGAGGAACGAGCACAGGCCATAGTAGCCGGCCAACGCCTTCTTCAGCTTGACGGCATCGAAGTAGTCGTCGTAGTTGAAGCTCTTGCGGTAGTCCATCTGGTACGGATGCGTCGGGCGCTGGTCATGCGCGTACAGCTTGGGCAGTGGCAGGTCCTGATCGTAGTACTTGTAGAAATGTTCCGGCGGCGCGGTGAGTGGAAAGTGCGGGGCGACGAACGACACGAACAGCACCCACGGCTTGTCGTGGCCTGCCGTGGCCTGCTCGCGCAGCCACACTTGCGCACGCGCGGCGATTTCGCGGTCGTAGAAGGTGTACTGGCTCTCGCCGGGTCCGGCGAGGTCAGCCATCTTGTAGGCGCCTTTGCGCACCGGCAGGTCGCTGCGCACGAGACCCATCAGGTCGCCTTTGCCCTCGACGATGTGCATGGGAATGATTTCTTCCGAGAAGCCGTGGTCTTCGCCTTCTTCGCGGAAATGCAGCTTGCCGATCGACACAACCTTGTGGCCGCGGTCGCGCAGCTTGTGATGCCAGCTTGGGATGGCGCCGTCGTAGGCATCGGCATTGTCGGCGTAGCCGATTTCGTGGATGTACTTGCCGACTGCGAACGAAGCCCGTGCCGGGATGCATACCGGACTCGCGCAGTATGCCGAGCTGAAGCGCGTGCCGCGCGCGGCGAGGCGGTCCAGGTTGGGGGTTTCGACGATCGGGTGGCCGGCACATCCCAGCATCTTGGGATTGTGCTCGTCGGACATGATGATCAACAGGTTCTTTGCGGGTTTGCCCATCGGGTTCCTCGTTGCTATAGAGCTATATAGGTCTTGCTGGCGAAAAATTTTTTGGCGATGCCTAGATGACGAGAAGCGCTCCAGAACTGGCCGCCTGGCCATATCCATGGCCTGCGGATCATCCATATCGCGCTCGACGCCTCCGACCGGCGCGGCATCGCCGCTCAGCGCCGGTTGCCAAGCACGCCGTCGGGAATCACCAGCGTGCGTTGGGTCGGTGGAATGAAAAATTCTTGGTAATACACACAAGCATCACGCCCCATGTAAGCCCCCGCCTGTAGGAACATGCCCGTGGCAGGTGCGTCCAGCTGGAGCGTGGCCGACACCTCTTCATCGAACTGCATGGCACGCACCAGATGTTCGATGCGTGTGATCAGCATGTTCGATTCGCGCATGATCAGGCGCTTGAAATTCACGCCATGCAGCGTGGGTAACGGTTTTTCCCACAAGGCTGGCAACTGCCGCCGGTCAGTAAAGAACCGCGACAGGATGTTGAACTCATTGTTGACGCTGATGACCCGGTCAATGCGGATCGCATGCTCGCCAGCCTCCGGAAAATATCGGCACCAAGCGCCGGGGGCCGTGACGGCTTCCCGCTTGACCGCCTTCGAATAGATCGGCAGGGGCCGTTCGCCCGCATCATCCAGAAACCGGCAATGCCAGGGATCCTCCATCTTCAGATCCGTTTCGGCCACGAAACTGCCCAGCCCATGTTGCCGCACCACAATGCCCTGTTCCGACAGTTGCCGCAGGGCGCGCTGTACGGTCCCGAGGCTGAACGGTGTCATCTCCGCGAGTTCTTCCTCGCTCGGCAGCTTGTCGCCCGGCTTCCAGTGGCCGGACGTAATGGCTTCCAGTAGCGCATCGCTCAGGCGCGCGTACTTGGGTTGTCCGTTCTTGCTCGGCCGACGCAGGGTTTCGAAGAGGTCGGTGCGGGCAGGGGCGGGTTGAGTGTTTCGCGTAGCCAAAATGTCATCTCAAACAGGATCGAACTGGGCAATGATGCCCGGAAACCGCTGTGCCAGCCAGTCGCCATGCCAGCTCATCCTGCGCTGGCATGAACTATAGTCCTATATAGTTCTATTGGGAAGCGAGGCGAAGTCAGGGATTACCCTTGGTTGGCTCCGGGTGAATATCACTGTAGCGGAGCGGCCAGCTTGTACCAGCGCTCGTCCGGCACGCGACCGCTGGCCTTCCTGGAAGGCTGTTGGCTGCCCGCTCCGGTGCTCAGGTACGGCTGCTGCACTCATGCAGCAGCGTCACGGAACCATCCGGCCGCAGCATCTCGAGCCGGGTGGTGAAGCCCCACAGATAGAAGAGATGCTTCATCACCGCTGGTGTCGTGTCGCCGAGTGCATGACGCTGGTGCTCGAAGCAGCGCACGGTGAGCGAACGGTCGCCGCGGATATCGACATTCCATACCTGCAGGTTAGGCTCGCGGACGCCTATGTTGTACTGCTCGGACAGCGCCTTGCGCACCGCCACGAAGCCGGTGTCATCGTGAATCGCTTCTACCTGCAGGGTGGGGCGAGAGTCGTCGTCGAACAGGGTAAACATACGGAAGTCGCGCATGACCTTGGGCGACAGGTACTGGGCGATGAAGCTCTCATCCTTGAAGTTGCGCATGGCGAAGTCCATGACCTCGCGCCAGTTCTTGCCGGCAATCTCGGGGAACCACGCGTGGTCTTCGTCGGTAGGTTGCTCGCAGATGCGGCGGATGTCGGTCCACATGGCGTAGCCGAGTGCATACGGATTGATGCCGCCATACATTGGGTGGTGATAGGGCGGCTGCGCGATGACACTGGTATGCGACTGGAGGAATTCCAGCATGAAGCCGTCCGACAGCCGGCCTTCGTCGTACAGCGTGTTGAGCAGGTTGTAGTGCCAGAAGCAGGCCCAGCCCTCGTTCATCACCTGCGTCTGCCGCTGCGGATAGAAGTACTGGCCGATCTTGCGCACGATGCGCACGATCTCGCGCTGCCAGGGGTCGAGCAGTGGCGCGTTCTTCTCGATGAAATACAGGATGTTTTCTTCCGGCTCGGCCGGAAAGCGGGCGGTGGTCGGCGCGACACCCTTTTCCTCGCGGCGCGGCAGCGTACGCCACAGTTCGTTGACCTGCTGCTGCAGATACTCCTCGCGCTCCTTCTGCTGGGCACGCTCCTTCTCCAGCGACAGCTTGGCTGGCCGCTTGTAGTGGTCGACGCCGACATTCGAGAGAGCATGGCAGGCATCGAGCAGGCGCTCGACTTCCTCATAGCCATAGCGCTCCTCGCAGTCAGCGATGTAATTGCGGGCGAAGATCAGGTAGTCGACGATGGCATCGGCCGTGGTCCACGTACGGAACAGATAATTGTTCTTGAAGAACGAGTTGTGGCCATAGGCAGCGTGGGCGATCACCAGTGCCTGCATCATCAGCGTGTTTTCCTCCATCAGGTACACGATGCAGGGATCCGAGTTGATGACGATCTCGTAGGCCAAGCCCATCTGCCCGCGCTTGTAGTGCTTCTCGTGCGCGAGGAAATGCTTGCCGAACGACCAGTGGTGGTAATACACCGGCATGCCGATGGATGCATAGGCATCGAGCATCTGCTCGGCGGTGATGATCTCGATCTGGTGCCGGTAGGTGTCGAGCTCGAAGCGCTTGGCCACGCGAGCGATTTCGGCGTCGTATTCCATCAGTGCCTCGAAGCTCCATTCGGAGCCATGCGGCAACAACAGGCTTTCTCGGGTTGCGCTCATGCGAGTTTCTTCCGGAAAAGTTCGCGGAACACCGGGTAGATATCGGTCAGGTCGCGGATCTGCTGCATGGCGAAGCGGCCCTTGAACTGATCGAGCAACTGCGCATACTCCAGCCACAGATTCTGCGGATCGACCGTACTGATCTCGATGTAGGCGAAATACTGCACCAGCGGCAGGATGTTCTCGCCGAGCAGGGCGCGGCACTGCGGCGAATCGCCATCCCAGTTCTCACCGTCAGACGCCTGCGCGCAGTAGATGTTCCAGACGCTGCTCTGGTAGCGGTCAGCGATGATCTTGTGCATCAACTGCAGGGCGCTCGAGACCACTGTGCCGCCCGTCTCCCGCGAGGTGAAAAAATCCTCCTCTCCGACCTCGACCGCCTGCGTATGGTGGCGGATGAAGACCAGTTCGATATGGTCGTAGGTGCGGGTCAGGAATAGGTACAGCAGCATGAAAAAGCGCTTGGCGATGTTCTTCTTCTCTTCGTCCATTGAGCCTGAGACGTCCATCACGCAGAACATCACGGCCTGTGTCGAGGGGCGCGGAATGCGCATGCGGTTGTTGTAGCGCAGGTCGATCGAATCGATGAACGGGACCGCCTCGATGCGTGCGCGCAGCTTGGCGATCTCGCGGCGGATCTCGCGGGCTTCCTCGGACTCTTCGCCGAAGCGCACGACGGCATCTTCCAGCTGCGCCTTCAGTTCCTGCAGGCGGCGCGCATGCACGGCGGAGAAGGCAATGCGCCGTCCGGCTGCGCCGCGCATCGAACGCGGAATACTGATGTTGGCCGGCACGCCGGTCTGCGTATAGCCGGCGCGCACGCGCTGGTACTCGTCGATGCGGGCCAGCTGGGTCTTGACGAGGTTAGGCAGCGCCAGATCCTCGAAGAACAGCTCGAGGAATTCCTCGCGGCTGAGCGTGAAGGCGAATTCGTCCATGCCTTCGCCTTCGTTGCTGGCCTTGCCACTGCCCCCACCACCTCCGCCACCATCGGGACGCTCGATCTCATCGCCGCTGTGGAAGCGGTCGTTGCCGGGGAGGGTACGTCGCCAGATACCGCCGCGCCCATGCTGGAACTGGGGCTCGGAGATATCCCGCGCCGGAATGCTGATCTTTTCCCCGCTATCGATGTCGCGCACGCCCCGCTGGTTGATGACATTGGTCACCGCCTCGCGAATCTGCCCCTTGAAGCGGCGCAGAAACCGCTGGCGATTGACTGTGCTCTTGTTCTTGCTGTCGAAGCGCCGGTCGACGATTCGAAGGATGCCACCCCTTCCGCGATCCATGGGCTACGCTCCTTATCTCGCTCATGCTGACTTACGCACGCGCAGGTACCACTCGGCCAGCAGCCGGACCTGCCGCTCGGTATAGCCTTTCGCCGTCATGCGGTTGACGAAGTCCTGGTGCTTCTTCTGTTCGTCTGCGCTGGCCTTGGCGTTGAAAGAGATGACTGGCAGCAGGTCTTCGGTGTTCGAGAACATCTTGGTCTCGATCACCGCACGCAGCTTCTCGTAGGAGGTCCATGCCGGATTCTTGCCCTCGTGCTGGGCCCGCGAGCGCAGCACGAAGTTGACCACCTCGTGGCGGAAATCCTTCGGGTTGCTGATGCCTGCCGGCTTCTCGATCTTTTCCAGGTCGTCGTTAAGTGCCGCGCGGTCGAGAATCTCGCCGGTATTCGGGTCGCGGTACTCCTGATCCTGGATCCAGAAGTCGGCGTAGGTGACATAGCGGTCGAAGATGTTCTGGCCGTATTCGGAGTACGACTCCAGGTAGGCCGTCTGGATCTCCTTGCCAATGAACTCGGCATAGCGCGGCGACAGGAATTCCTTGATATAGCGCAGCAGGCGCTCTTCCACCTCGGGTGGAAGTTGCTCCTGCTGGATCTGCTGCTCCAGCACATACATCAGGTGCACTGGGTTGGCAGCCAGTTCGCGGTGGTCGAAGTTGAATACCTTGGACAGGATCTTGAAGGCGAAACGGGTCGAGATGCCGGTCATGCCCTCGTCGACCCCGGCGTAGTCGCGGTATTCCTGCAGGCTCTTGGCTTTGGGATCGGTGTCCTTCAGGTTCTCGCCATCGTAGATGCGCATCTTCGAATAGATCGAGGAGTTCTCCGGTTCCTTCAGCCGCGATAGCACCGAGAACTGCGCCATCATCTTCAGCGTGTCCGGCGCGCACACGGCGTGGGATAGCGAGGAGTTGGCGAGCAGCTTCTCGTAGATGTGGATTTCCTCGGTGACACGCAGGCAGTAGGGCACCTTGACGATATAGATCCGGTCGAGGAACGCCTCGTTGTTGCGGTTGTTGCGGAACGCCTGCCATTCGGCCTCGTTCGAGTGCGCCAGGATCATGCCGTCGAAGGGGATCGCCCCGAAGCCTTCCGTACCCTTGTAGTTGTTCTCCTGGGTCGCCGTCAGCAGGGGGTGGAGTACCTTGATCGGCGCCTTGAACATCTCGACGAACTCGAGAATGCCTCGGTTGGCCAGGCACAGGCCGCCCGAATAGCTGTAGGCGTCCGGATCGTCTTGCGAATAGTGCTCGAGCTGGCGGATGTCGATCTTGCCGACCAGCGAGGAAATGTCCTGGTTATTCTCATCGCCGGGCTCGGTCTTGGCGACGGCGATCTGGTTCAGCACCGAGGGGTACAGCTTCACCACGCGGAACTTGGTGATATCGCCATTGAATTCATGCAGCCGCTTGACGGCCCATGGCGACATGATGGTGTTCAGGTAGCGTCGCGGAATGCCATAGTCCTCCTCGAGGATCGGACCGTCTTCCACGGGGTTGAACAGGCCCAACGGCGTCTCATGGACTGGCGAACCCTTGACCGCGTAGAACGGTACCTTCTCGATGAGCGACTTGAGCTTCTCGGCCAGCGAGGACTTGCCACCGCCGACCGGTCCGAGGAGATAGAGCAGCTGCTTGCGTTCTTCCAGGCCCTGAGCGGCGTGGCGGATGTAGGAGACGATGCTTTCGATCACCTCTTCCATGCCATAGAAGTCACGGAAGGCAGGGTAAATGCGGATGATCTTGTTGGCGAAGATACGCGACAGGCGGGGAGTGGAACGGGTATCCAGCAGCTGGGGCTCGCCAATGGCCATCAGCATGCGTTCGGCGACGCTGGCGTACGCTGTCGGGTCTCGCTTGCACAGGTCCAGATATTCCTGGAGCGACATTTCCTCTTCCTGACCCGCGTCATACCGGGCTTGGTAGCGGTCGAAGATCGACATGGTTTCACCTCCTGCTGTGTGAAGTTGATCCTGTACTGTGCGCGCCCACCGGCGTCATGCGGTCTACATCTGAGACCCTCCGTTTGCAATTCTGTTTCCGTTGTTTTCATGATGCCACTTCACGGCGCGGCTTGCACGAGAGATTTCGACTGCGCCTTTTCAGATTAGTGCGTTTGCGCAACAGCGCGAGCAAGCGTCTTAAGTTTTCTCTCATGCCGGCCGACGCCCCGACGGTGGATTCGCGATCAGCGGAACTCAGCCACAAAAGCGTCACGGCACAACGGTTCTGTCACGTACCGCCGCCGCGTGTTCAGGCAGCCATTCTGGCGTGACAATTGTTGACAGTGCCTGTCGTGGAAATCCGTATCCTCTCGGTGACAAAACATGACAGTAGAAGGGGATTTCCATGAAGTCGTTCGCGCCTGTTTTTGCCGTGGTGGCTGCTGTGCTGGCCACGGGTTGCGCATCGAGCCAGCTGGATCGGCGCAGTGAGGAAACGAGCAATCGCGCTGCCGGCCTCGAAGTACGGCAGACAGAAGAGGGCGTCGCCGTGCGCCTGCCCGACACGGTGTTGTTCGAGTTCGACAAGGCTGCGCTGCGCTCGGGTGCCGGCGCAGCGCTGGACCGGTCCGCGACGCTGCTGCGTCGCAGCGACAAGATGGTCTCCGTGGAAGGCCATACCGATAACGTGGGCAGCGCGGAATACAACAAATCCCTGTCTGAAGCGCGCGCCAAGATCGTTTACGACGCCTTGCGCGAGCGCGGCATCAATCCTGCACGCATGCGTGCCCGCGGCTTTGCCGCAGCCCGTCCGGACGCCGACAACGGAACGCCCGAAGGCCGCATGCGCAACCGTCGCACGGAAATCTTCCTGGTCGGAGAATCGATGGACACCATTCTGGGCCCGGTCAACTGACCTGCCCGCAGGATTCCGCGGCCGTGGGGGGCGCGGAATTGCGGCCCTGCTTCTTGGGGAGGGGCCGCTTTTGAGGGCGGAGCGGTGTCGTGCCGCTCCGCTTTTTTTTCGTTTATTGCTTCACGATTTCGGTGCGCGATTGTGTTGATCCGCTCGCTGTAACACGTTCGTCTGGCGCATCCCCTTAGTCTTCATGCCGCTTACCGGCAACTCTGCCGCCTCCGCGTGCCGAACTTTGCTAGAATGCGTCCCCTATCGCCCTGCATGAGTCACCTTCCTCCGCAGGCGCAGCGACTGCCCATAGCTCAGTTGGATAGAGCATCGGCCTTCTAAGCCGAGGGTCGGGGGTTCGAATCCCTCTGGGCAGGCCAGTTTCATCGTCATTTCACGACCTTTTCCCCATTTTCGTCGGCAATTTCACGTTCTGCGTCCAGTCGCAAAGCATCGTGCCTTGCCTGCTGATACGGCCAGTGCATTCGCCGGGCATCCGCTGCCGGAGAGGGCGGATTGCGGGCGCCACGCCAGCCTGGGACGGCGGTTATAAGCTGCCATGTCCAGACGTTTGGGAACGTCCGGACCGGTTGTTCTGCGCGGGCGCGCGCTGAAGCCTATCTGAACACCAGTACCGGCAGCTTGCTGTGCGTCAGAACTTTCTGGGTTTCACTGCCGATGATCGTGGCCTGAATGCCCCGCCGGCCATGCGAAGCCATTGCGATCATGTCGCAATCCTTGGCCTGGGCGGTCGAAATAATCGCTTCGTAAGGGTGCTCATGGGCCAGCGTGACAACTTCGCACGGCACATCGGCGGCACGGGCGGCTTCGGTGACATCCGCGAGGATTGTCGCAGCCCGATTGCGGGCATGCTCCAGGTATTGCGCTTCAGTGTCTTCCAGTTGTTCCGGTACGAATGTCAGGACATGGAAGGGGGGTGTCACATGCAATGCAGTCATCCGCGCGCCGAGTTTGCTTGCAAGAGTCACGGCCTTGCGGACCGCGTGGGTGGACAGGGACGACCCATCTGTCGCCACCAGAATATGCCTCAACATGGTGCTCTCCAGGGCGCTGGCGACATGCCCGGCTACAGCGCCGACAGAATGACGTTCCGGCATTGCCATGTGCCGGTAGCGGGGCACTTTCAGTATAGTCCGTGAGGCATTTTCCGCCTGAGCCAGCCTGTCCCGCGTGGCAGGGCGGGGCTGGGCGAGAGGAACTGATGCTGTGCGGGCAGCGGTTTAGCTGTCGCTCAACAGCTTGCGTGCGTTTTCCTGTGGCGGCGTACTGACGAAGACACCGCTTGCACGCAGAATGCGGCGATCACCGACATGAAGGAAGCAATTGGCGTATGAAATCCGCTTGCCAATGCGTTCGATGTCGACGTGTGTTTCTACCCAGTCGCCGAGCCGTGCGGCTTCCAGGAATTCCATGCTGAGGCTGGCAGTGACCATCGGGCCGCTGCTCGGGTGCACCTCGTAGATAGCCAGGCCGAGCGATGCATCTGCCAGGCTGGTCAGCAAGCCACCATGGCCGATGCCGACGGCGTTCACATGTTTTTCCTGGATGAACAGGCCAAGGCTGAGTACGCCATTGTTGTCCTTGGCGTAGTAGCACGGGCCGACCAGGGCGAGATAGGGGCTCGCGTGCAGGAGCGAATAGCCGGTGGGTGGAACGGGAAGCGGAGTGCTGCTCATCGTAGATAAAGCTTATTGAAAAAGGTGAGGGAGGCGTCAGACCACTTTGCCGGGGTTCATGATGCCTTGCGGGTCGAGCGCCTGCTTGATGGTCTGCATCAGCTGCATTTCCAGAGGAGATTTATAGCGCACAATTTCCTCGCGCTTCAGCTGACCCAGACCATGCTCCGCGGAGATCGAGCCGTCGTGTGCATGCGCGTTGTCATGCACCAGCCGGTTGACGGCCGCTTGGTTGACCAGGAAGGCATCGTAATCCACCCCTTCCGGCGGCGAGACGTTGTAATGCAGGTTGCCGTCGCCCAGATGGCCGAAAGTGACCATGCGCAGGCCCGGGAAGGCAGCGGCCAGCGCCGCGTCGGTGGCTTCGATGAAATCGGCGATGCGCGAGATCGGTACCGAGACGTCGTGCTTGATGTTCTTGCCCTCGTCGGCCTGAGCCAGCGGGATATGCTCGCGCAGGTCCCACAATGCCTGGGATTGCGCCCCGGATTCCGCCACCACGGCGTCGCGCACGATGCCCTGCTCGAAGGCGGCTTCCATCAGCCGTTCGAAAATCGCACGCGCGTGACTTTCACTTTCGCTGTCCGACAGCTCCAGCAGTACGGTCTGCGGTTGCCGTTCGGCGAACGGATAGCGCATATGCGGGTAATGCTTGCCGACCAGTGCCAGGCAGAAGTCGGACATCAGTTCGAAGCCGGTCAGCAGCGGTCCTGCCGTCTGCCGTGCCAGATCGAGCAGGGCCAGCGCATCGCGCGGTGTCGCGAGCCCGGCCAGCGCCGTCAACTGGGCGGCCGGTGCCGGATAGAGCTTGAGGACCGCCGCCGTGATAATGCCGAGCGTGCCTTCCGCGCCGATATACAGGTCGCGCAGGTCATAGCCTGTGTTGTTCTTGCGCAGCCCGCGCAGTCCGTTCCACAGTTCGCCTTGCGGCGTGACGACTTCGAGCCCCAGGCACAGCTCGCGGGCGTTGCCATAGCGCAGCACGCCAGTGCCGCCGGCGTTGGTAGAGAGATTCCCGCCAATGGTGCAACTGCCCTCGGCCGCCAGGCTCAGCGGGAACAGCCTGCCTGCCGCAGCTGCCGCCTCCTGCACGATCTGCAGGATACAACCGGCTTCGACGGTGATGGTGTCGTTGATTGTGTCGACGTCCCGGATGCGGTTCAGGCGCTGCAGGCTGAGCACGATCTGGCTGCCCGAGGGATCCGGCGTGGCCCCGCCGCACAGGCCCGTGTTGCCGCCCTGCGGGACAACGGAGACGCCATGCGTGGCGCACAGCGTCACCACCTGGGCGACCTCGTCGGCGCTGCCCGGGCGCAGCACCGCAAGCGCGGCGCCCTGGAAGCGCTTGCGCCAGTCGAGCAGGAACGGCGCCATATCGGCAGGATCTGTCAGGACGTACTGGGCACCGAGCCGCGCACGGCACTGTTCGAGGAAATCATTTGGCATGGCTCTGTCTCGCACGGCGTTTGAACGGACGAAGATACAGCACGGTACTGGCGAAGAACACCAGCGACAGCACGACTTCCGCGAGCGCCAGCCAGGACACGGGCGGCGGATCGGCAAAGCCGCGCACCACGCCTTCCGTAAAGTACAGCAGGATGAACATGGTCGACCACTGCATGGTGTAGCGGTTGCGGCGCAGCAGGCCCGGCAACGGCGTGGCCAGCAGGGCAGCCTTGAGGACGAGCCACGAACCGCCTGGGCGCAGCGGCGCCAGGAACCATTCCCACGCCGTGCACAGGGCGATCAGCACCAGCAGGCTGCCAACGCTGATGGCATAGAGTCCGGGCTGGTGCAGCGCGGTGTCGGAAGGTTCTGGGGAAGTGCGGAGATCGGTCATCATGCGGCCAGTTTCAGGGCGGTTTGTGCAAGGCGGCGGCCCATTTCGATGGCCAGGGCCACTTCGGATTCCTCGATCCGGCCCTGGCTGGCGTCATGGGCGTGATGGCTGGGTCCGTAGGGCGTGCCGCCGGCGCGCGTGCTTGTCAGCTCGGCATTCTGGAACGGCAGGCCCAGGATCAGCATGCCATGGTGCAGCAGAGGGAGCATCATGGTGAGCAGCGTACTTTCCTGCCCACCGTGCAGGCTGGTGGTCGAGGTGAAAACGCATGCGGGTTTGCCAGCCAGCGTGCCGGAGACCCACTGGGGCGAGGTGCTGTCGATGAAGTACTTGAGCGGCGCGGCCATGTTACCGAAACGGGTGGGCGAACCGAGGGCGAGTCCGGCGCATTCTTCGAGGTCGATGGCTTCCACGTATGGTGGGCCGTCATCGGGGATTTCTGGTGCGCTGGCTTCGCATACCGTAGAGACTGGCGGGACGGTGCGCAGGCGCGACTGGGCGCCGGGTACGCTGTCGATCCCCCGGGCGATCAACTGCGCCAGTTTCCGGGTCGTGCCGTGGCGGCTGTAGTAGAGAACGAGGATATCTTTCATCATGATCCATCTGGCGGACCGGGTATTATAAGAGGCGCAATGGCGGAGCAGACATGAAGCAGAGACATTCCACGGCGGGACAACGGTCGGGCTGGCGGATGGCCCCGGCGATACTCGGCCAGTGGGACCTGGAAAAGATTCGCGCGCTCCTGCAATATGCCGGACGGCGCGCCCGCGAAGATCAGTTGATGCAGGTGGCCGGCAGCCTCACGTTCACCACTGTGCTGTCGCTGGTGCCGGTACTGACAGTCGCCTTTGCGCTGTTCTCGGCTTTCCCGATCTTCCAGAGCTTTCGCCAAGCCCTCGAGGGCTTTCTGTTCGCCAACCTGATCCCGGGTAACGTCAGTAATTCCATCACCGGCTATCTGGGCGAGTTTTCGCGCAACGCCAAGGGGCTGACCGCCGCCGGCCTCGGCAGCTTGCTGGTGACGGCTGTCCTGACGCTGCTGACGGTGGAAAACGCCTTCAATGCAATCTGGCGCGTCAAACGCGCCCGGCCGTTGGCGCAGCGCATTCTCGTGTTCTGGGCGGTGCTCTCGTTCGGGCCTGTGCTGATGGGCGCCAGTCTGTCGGTCAGTTCCTATCTGATTTCGATTTCGGCAGGCTATGTCAACGGCATGACGATCGGCCTGGGCATCCTGCTGGGTGTATTGCCGGTACTGTTGTCCGCCCTGGCGTTTGCCTTGCTGTATGTGGCCGTGCCCAATACGCTGGTGATGTGGCGCGATGCGCTGGTGGCGGGGCTGGTGGCTGCCATTGCCTTCGAGTTGACCAAGCGCGCCTTCGGGGCGTATATCACGCAGTTTCCCGCCTATACGGCGGTCTACGGCACCTTTGCCGCATTGCCCATCTTTCTCCTGTGGATTTACCTGAGCTGGCTGGTGACCCTGCTGGGTGCGACCATCGCAGCGAATCTGCCGGTCATCCGCGAAGGGCACTGGCAGCGCCGGGTGTTTGCCGGCAGCGAGTTCTACGACGCGCTGGGGGTCCTGCTGTTGCTGTACCAGGCACGCCACGCGTCGCCACGCAGCATCGGTGAACTCGACCTGGGACGCAAGCTGCGCGTGGAGGCCGATTACCTTGCGACGCTGCTGATGCGCCTGAAGAGCATGCACCTGGTCGGCAAGCTGCAGCAGGAAGGACGGCAGGCGCATTGGGCGCTGCTGTGCGATCCGCATACGATGACCCTGCGGACGCTGTACGAGCGGCTCGTGCTGAATCTTCCGCGCCTGCACCGCACCGCGTTGGCGCAGCATCTGAAAGAACCCGAGGCGCTGGCCGGGTTGCTCGACAACGCCGCCCTCGATACGCCGCTGGGCGAGATCTTCGAGATGGCACGCGGGGAGCCCGACCACGATACTCACGACGGGAGCGCACCGAAGCCATCGAGTCCGACCGATGCCGCGCGGGGTTCGGAATCGGCGGCGCCCGGCGAGGGACAGAAGCCGTCGCCGCGCCTGGAGGTCGTTCCACCGGGTTGGCACGGTCAGGTCTGACGCCTGGCGGTGGTCCGGATGGGGCGCGGGAAGCCTCGCCTGGGCGAGGATTTTGCGGTGCAACTGGTTTACACTAACAACGAGAGAAACCGTCCGGTGCGGCCCGCGCAGCCGCTCGCCATCCCGCCAGTACCGGACCCGGAGGACACACATGAAAGTCAGCGACATCCTGCATATCAAGGGAAATACCCTCTATACCGCCAATCCCGACACGCCGCTGCTGTACGCGGTCAATACCATGGCGGAAAACGATATCGGCTCGCTGGTCATCATGGAGTATGGTGAACTGGTCGGCATGCTGACCTTCCGCGAGATCATGAAGACCGTGTCGGCGAACCAGGGCAATGTCGGCACCATCAGCATCCGCAAGGTGATGGACGACCACCCGCTGACGTGCACGCCGGAAACCGATGTCAATGAAGTCCGCCGCATGATGCTGGAGCGCCATACGCGCTACCTGCCGGTGCTGGATAGCCGTACGCTGATGGGCGTGATCTCGTTCTACGACGTCGCCAAGGCGGTGGTCGAGGACCAGAGCTTCGAGAACCGCATGCTCAAGGCCTATATCCGCGACTGGCCGGATGAGGAAGCGCGCGAGTAAGCGGATCGGGGGCCGGCACGCGCTGGGGCTGAACCGCCATTGTGTGGCGGTATCGCGCCGGGTGCCTGAGCGGATGTCCTGCAGGACATGATGTCGAATGTCTTGGCGGATAGCGGGCCGTGCAGGCGACAGCGATGCAGCACGCTGCCGCCGGGAAGGTCCATCCACTGCAACTGCCCGCATTTGAAGAGCGGCGTCCGCGGCCTCCCCGATCTTTCCCGTTTCCTTCTCCATTGTCCGGCGCCCCGACGCCATCTTCCGAGCCGCTTTCATGAGTGAGCCCCGCCAGTTTCGCCTGCTTGGCCAGCGCCGTTTTGCGCCATTCTTCTGGACGCAGTTCCTGGGGGCGATGAACGACAATGTCTTCAAGGTCGCTTTCACCTCGCTCGTCACCTACCATACCGCACTCTTCAGCGGTGTGGACGCCGCTACCGCGGCCTTTCTGATTTCGGCGATCTTCATCGCGCCCTTCGTGCTGTTCTCGGCCACCAGCGGGCAGATTGCCGACAAGCTCGAAAAATCGCGGCTGATCCGCTTCGTCAAGACGCTCGAGATCGGCATCATGCTGGTCGGGCTGGCCGGATTTCACTGGCACCACACCGGGCTGCTGTATGCCGCGACCTTCCTGATGGGACTCCACTCCACCCTGTTCGGTCCGGTCAAGTACGCCTACCTGCCGCAGCATCTCGAGCGCCGTGAGCTGACCGGCGGCAACGGCCTCGTCGAATCCGGCACCTTCATCGCCATCCTGCTCGGCACCATCATCGGAGGCGAACTGGCCAACACGGAGCGTGGCGGGCAACTGGTCGGGCCGCTGTATGTCGGCATCGCCTGCGTGGTCTTCGCTGTAGCCGGTCGCCTGACGGCGCAACGCGTGCCGCTCTCGCCGGCGGCGCAGCCGGGCCTGCGCATCAACTGGAATCCGGTGTCGGAAACCTGGCGCAATCTCGTCCTCGCTCGTAGCAACCGGGTCGTGCTGCTGAGCATGCTCGGGATTTCGTGGCTGTGGTTTGTTGGCGCGACCTTGCTCACGTCTTTTTTTCCGTTCGCCAAGAATGTGCTGGGCGGTGACCAGAGCGTCGTGACACTGCTGCTGGCGGTGTTTTCGATCGGTATTGGCGTTGGTTCGCTGCTGTGCGAGCGCCTGTCGGGCGGACGGATCGAAGTCGGGCTGGTGCCGCTCGGTTCGATCGGCATGACGGTGTTCGCCGTCGATCTGTACTTTGCCAGCCGCCACGGTGCGCCGTCCGGCCTGATGGGCGTCGGTCCCTTCCTGGCCGAACCGGCGCACTGGCGCGTGATTGCCGACCTGTTCCTGCTGTCGCTGTTCGGCGGCCTGTACAGCGTGCCGCTGTATGCGCTGATCCAGACGCGCTGCGAGCCGACGCACCGGGCGCGCATCATTGCCTCCAACAATATTCTCAACGCGTTCTTCATGATCGCCTCGTCGCTGCTGGCAATGGCGGTGCTTGGCGCGGGTTTCACGATTCCCGAGCTGTTCCTGCTGACCGGCGTTCTCAACGCTGTGGTGGCACTCTTCATCTACACCCAGGTACCGGAATTCCTGCTGCGCTTCCTGGCATGGGTACTCGTCCATACCCTGTACCGCCTGAAGAAGGAGAACGTCCAGCACATCCCCGAGCATGGTGCAGCGCTGCTGGTGTGCAATCACGTGAGCTTTGCCGATGCCGTAGTGCTAATGGCTGCTGCGCCGCGGCCCGTGCGTTTTGTCATGGATCACCGGATTTTCCGTGTACCTGTGCTGTCCTGGCTGTTCCGGCAGGCCCGGGCAATTCCCATCGCCCCGGCGCATGAGGATCCGGCGATGCTGGTGAGAGCCTACGATACGGTGGCCGAGGCGCTGCAGGACGGTGAGCTCGTGTGTATCTTCCCCGAAGGCAAGCTGACGGCGAACGGCCAGATCAACCCATTCAAGCAGGGTGTCCAGCATATTGTCCAGCGGACACCGGTGCCGGTGGTGCCGATGGCGCTGCGCGGTCTGTGGGGCAGCATGTTCTCGCGGCGTCACAAGGTGAGCGGTGTACAGTTGCCCCGTCCGCTGCGACGCGGTGTGTTGAGTCGCCTGGAGCTGGTGGTCGGCGCGCCGGTGCCGCCGCAAGAGGCGACGCCGGAGGGATTACAGGAGCGCGTGATGGCGCTGCGCGGGGTGTGGCGCTGACGGGCCAACCCCAAGGTGCGTCATTGCGCGGCGCAATGACAAATGAATAAGCTTTACAATAGCGGCTTCACGCAGTTTTCCCCAATTCTTTCCTGCAGGTTCCCATGTCCGGCAATACTCTCGGTCTGCTTTTCACCGTCACCACCTTTGGCGAGTCCCATGGCCCGGCCATCGGCGCCGTGGTGGACGGCTGCCCGCCGGGCATGCCGCTGACCGAGGCCGACCTGCAGGGCGATCTGGACCGCCGCCGTCCGGGCACCTCCCGCCATGTAACGCAACGGCAAGAGGCCGACCAGGTCGAGATCTTGTCCGGCGTGTTCGAGGGCAAGACCACCGGCACGCCGATCTGCCTGCTGATCCGCAACACCGACCAGCGCAGCAAGGACTACAGCAACATCCTGGAAACCTTCCGCCCCGGCCATGCCGATTACAGCTACCTGCACAAATACGGC
>DATLHT010000258.1:0-3070 GCA_035539795.1 Burkholderiaceae bacterium | reverse complement strand
CCTCCATGGAATGGGTGTGCAAACGGGCCAAGGTCACAGGCCGCGACGCTGCAGCCAGAGCTCCAGCAGTGCTGCCTGCCACACCATCGAGCCGCCCAGCGGCGTGATATGGGTATCCGGCGCGTCGAGCATGCGTGCGAGCGCGTCTTCGCGCAGCAGCCCGCGCTCGCGCGCGGCGCGGCTGGTCAGGGTGTCGCGCACATAGTCGAGGAACCGGCCGCGGAAGTACTTGAGGGCCGGGACGGGAAAATAGCCCTTGGGCCGGTCGATGACCTCGGCGGGCAGCACCGCGCGCGCAGCTTCCTTGAGCACGTGCTTGCCGCCCCCGGCGATCTTGTGGCGCGCGGGAATGCGCGCCGCCAGCTCGACCAGCTCATGGTCGAGAAACGGCACACGCGCTTCAAGGCCAAAGGCCATCGTCATGTTGTCGACACGCTTGACCGGATCGTCCACCAGCATCACCGTGGTATCGATGCGCAGCGCGCGGTCGATGGCACTGCCTGCGCCCGGCTGGGCAAAATGCCGTGCCACAAAGTCACGCGTGACATCCCCGCCCAGCCATGGTGCTTCCAGCAGTTGTGCCATGGCCGCGTGATCGCGGTCGAAGAAACCGCGCGCGTAGGCCGCCACGCCACCATCCTCATCGATGTTGTCGGCGAGCGGTGGATACCAGTGGTAGCCGCCGAACACTTCATCGGCACCCTGCCCGCTCTGCACCACGCGGCTGTGGCGCGACACCGCATCCGAGAGCATGTAGAAGGCCACGCAGTCGTGGCTGACCATCGGCTCGCTCATGGCGGCGATGGCGTCCGGCAGGGCATCGAGCAGATCTTCGCCCGGAATGCGCAGGCGCTGGTGCTGCGTGCCGAAATGGCGGGCTACCAGATCCGAGTAATGGAATTCGTCACCCGCTTCGTCATCGACCGCATCGAAGCCGATCGAATAGGTGCGCAGGTCGGTGGCGCCGGCCTCGGCCAGCAGGCCGGTGATCAGGCTCGAATCGAGTCCGCCCGAGAGCAGCACGCCGACCGGCACGTCGGCCACCTGCCGGCGCGCCACGGCACGGCGCAGGCCGGCCAGCACGTCGGCTTGCCAGTCCTCGAAGCTGCGCGCCTCATCGGCGGCATCGCGCGTGAACCCGAGCTTCCACCAGGTAACGGAAGTACAGCGGCCGTCCGGGTGCACGGTCATGTGCGTGGCTGGCGGCAGCTTGCGCACGCCGCGCAGGATGGTCAGCGGCGCCGGCACCACGGCATGCAGCGAACAATAGTGCTGCACCGCCTGCGGATCGAGCGCGGTGTCGATGCCGCCGCCGTCCAGGAGCGCCGGCAAGCTTGAGGCGAAACGCATGGCATGCGCATCGTGGGTGTAGTACAGCGGCTTGATGCCGAGCCGGTCGCGTACCAGGTGCGTGATGCCGCTGTCGCGTTCCCACAGCGCGAAGGCGAACATGCCATGGAAGCGCTGCAACGCGGCCGGCCCCCAGGCGTGCCACGCCTTGAGAATGACTTCGGTGTCGCCGCTCGAGACGAACTGGTAGCCGAGTGCCGCCAGTTCCTCGCGCAGCGCATGGTGGTTGTACACCGCGCCATTGAAAACGATGCCAAGACCGAGCGCCGGATCGACGAAGGGTTGGTTCGCGCGCGGACTGAGGTCCATGATGCGCAGGCGGCGATGCCCGAAACAGCGCGCGCCCATGCCATGAATGCCTTCGCCATCGGGACCGCGGGCCGCCTGTGCACGCGTCATGCGCGCCACGGCGGCGATATCGGCGTATTGCCCGTCGAAACGGATTTCTCCAGCAATTCCACACATCGTGTCCGGTTCTCCTGTTCGGCAAGCGGTCCGTGCCCGGGCTGATTGTTACTTCAGCTCCGATACCTCCAGCACGGCAGCGACATCGAGATCGGCGGCATCCATCAGTTCCGCCACGCGATGCAGGCTGGACAGAATCATCAGGCGCTCCCACTCCGCCAACGCGCCGAAGCGCGCCAGGAAATCGGCATGCAGCAGATTGGGCGTGGAAGCCAGCACCTGCTGGCCAGCCGCCGTCAACGCCACGGTCACGCGTCGCTTGTCGCTGGCCTGCCGCTGGCGCGTCACCAGCTGACGCGTCTCCAGACGGTCCAGCACGTCCGACAGGGTGGCCTGGCTGATGCACAGCTGCCGCGCCAGCGCACCGGCCGTGAGGTCCGCCCCGGCCAGGGTGTGCAGCACCTGTAACTGCGTTGCCGTCAACCCAGTCTGCCGCAGCAACTGACCGGAATGCAGGTCGGTGGCGCGCAAGATGCGGCGCAGTGCCTGGAGGACATCCTGGGCGTGGGTCATATCAGATGATTCTGGCTTGAATTAAATTTGATAAATGATCAGCTTGATTTGCATAAATGAATGTCTTATTTCTGCAAAATCATGCCAAATCACGTGAATTACGCACTAAATTTATTTAGTGTCCTAAATACATAGTACCCGCATGTGCGCCATTGTGCAAATCTGCGGCGCCCGCTTGCTAGGTCCGGCACCAAGACTCGGATGAGCGCTCCGTCGGACAGCGAGCCTGCCGCGTGTTCACCGGCTGCCCTGGCGATCTCGACCCGGGCCTGCTCGCACCGGAACAGGCCTTTCACGGCCTACACTGAAAGCCAGCCGGAGACACCACCGCCTGTACGGATCGCTGCGGACCTGACCCCACACACCTGACGCGCCATGCTCATTGCCCAGCTTAGTGACCTACACCTCGTCCCAGCCGGCGCCCGCGCCTATGGCACCGTCGATACCGGCGCCTTACTGGAGGAAACGCTCGTTGCGCTGCGGCGGCTCGCCCCCTTGCCGGACTGCGTGCTGCTGACCGGTGATCTGGTGGAGGCCGGCGACGCGGCATCGTATGCGCACCTGCGCGCCATGCTCGCCCCGCTGCCAATGCCCTGCTATCTCCTGCCGGGCAACCATGATGACCGGGCTGCACTCTGCACCGAGTTCACGGCCGATGGCCAGCGACACGCCGCACAGAACGAAGATGGTTTCGTACAGTATGTGGTGGAAGATTTTGCGGTGCGCCTGATCATGCTAGACA
>DATLHT010000257.1:0-2412 GCA_035539795.1 Burkholderiaceae bacterium | reverse complement strand
GGCATGACCTTCGCCGCCGCCCTGCGCAGCTTCCTGCGCCAGGACCCGGACATCATCATGGTCGGCGAAATCCGCGACCTGGAAACCGCCGAGATCGCGGTCAAGGCTGCCCAGACCGGCCACATGGTCTTGTCCACCCTGCACACCAACGATGCGCCGCAGACCATCGCCCGCTTGATGAACATGGGCATCGCGCCCTACAACATCACCAGCTCGGTTACCCTGGTCATCGCCCAGCGCCTGGCGCGCCGGCTGTGCAACAAGTGCAAACGACCCATGGACCTGCCGCATCACGCGTTGCTGGCCGAGGGGTTCACGCAGGCCGAGATCGATGAAGGCATTACCGTCTACGAACCCGTCGGCTGCGAAGAATGCACCGAAGGCTACAAGGGCCGGACCGGCCTCTACCAGGTCATGCCGATGAGCGACGAGATCTCGGCCATCGTGCTGGAGGGCGGCAACGCCATGCAGATCGCCGAGGCGGCCCAGCGGGCCGGCGTCCGCGACCTGCGCCAATCGGCTCTGCTGAAGGTGCGCCACGGTGTGACCGGCCTGGCCGAGATCAACCGCGTCACTAAGGATTGACGGCCCCTGCCCCAGTAGGAGCTGCGTAAGCTGCGATCACGACAATGAACGGGATGGATGGCCTGGGGTAATCGGGGGGTTTTCGGTCGCAGCTTACGCAGCTCCTACGGGGTTATTGCGAAACCCGGCAGCGCGTCACAGTGGCAAATACCGCTGATGCCGGGAAACGGCTAACATGCGGGGCATGACCGCCGGTGTGGGGATGCCGGCCTAGGGGATACCAGAATGGCTGTGACACGTAGCGCCGCGAAGAAAATCGAGCCCGTCGCCCGCAATACCTCTCAGATGGTCACGTTTGTCTGGGAAGGAAACGACAAGCGCGGCATCAAGATGAAAGGCGAGCAGCAGTCGAAGAGCATGAACCTGCTCCGCGCCGAATTGCGCCGCCTGGGCATCACACCCACGGTGGTCAAGCCGAAGCCCAAGCCTTTGTTCGGGCAGGCCGGGAAAACCATAACGCCCAAGGACATCGCTTTCTTCAGTCGTCAGATGGCGACCATGATGAAGTCGGGCGTGCCTATCGTGCAATCGCTGGAGATCATCGGCGAGGGGCACAAGAACGCACGCATGAAGAAGATGGTGGGCCAGATACGCACGGATGTGGAAGGCGGCTCTTCCTTGTCCGAAGCGGTGGCCAAGCATCCCGTGCAGTTCGATGAGCTGTACCGGAACCTGGTTCGTGCGGGCGAGAGCGCGGGTGTGTTGGAAACCGTGCTGGATACGATCGCCAGCTACAAGGAGAACCTTGAGGCGCTCAAGGGCAAGATCAAGAAAGCCATGTTCTATCCGATCATGGTCATGGCGGTGGCGATACTCGTCAGCGCCATTCTTTTGATTTTTGTGGTGCCGCAGTTCGAGGAAGTGTTCAAGAACTTCGGTGCCGACCTGCCCGCTTTCACCAAGATGATCGTGGCTGCGTCCAAGTTCATGGTGTCGTGGTGGTGGGCGTTCCTGATCGTGATAGTCGGTGCGATCTTTGCGTTTCTGTATTTCAAAAAACGGTCGCTTGCCTTCCAGCATTTCCTTGATCGTCTTATCCTGAAAGTGCCGATCATCGGCCAAATCATGCACAACTCCGCCATCGCACGCTTCGCCCGCACTTTGGCCGTGACGTTCAAGGCGGGTGTACCCCTGGTGGAGGCCCTTGACACCGTTGCGGGCGCTACTGGCAACACTGTTTATGAGAAGGCGGTGCTTCGCGTCCGCGATGACGTAGCAGTAGGCTATCCCGTCAACATGTCCTTGAAGCAGACCAACCTATTCCCGCACATGGTCATCCAGATGACCGCCATCGGCGAAGAGGCCGGTGCGCTGGACGCGATGCTGTTCAAGGTGGCCGAGTACTACGAGATGGAAGTGAACAACGCCGTGGACGCGTTGGCCAGCCTGATCGAGCCGTTCATCATGGTCTTCATCGGCGTCCTGGTCGGCGGCATGGTCATCGGCATGTACCTGCCGATCTTCAAGCTGGGTGCGGTGGTCGGCTAAAGCTGCATGGCATTCCTGGACCAGAACCCCGCACTGGGGTATCCCCTTGCGGCCGGTTTGGGCTTGCTGGTGGGCAGCTTCCTCAACGTGGTGATCCTGCGGTTGCCGCGGCGGCTGGAATGGCAGTGGAAGCGCGACGCGACGGAGATCCTGGAGCAGCCCGAGATCTACGACCCGCCGCCGCCGGGCATCGTGATAGAGCCTTCCCACTGCCCGCATTGCAAGCACCGGCTGTCCTGGTACGAGAACATCCCGGTGTTCAGCTGGCTGGCGCTGCGCGGCAAGTGCCGCCATTGCCATGCGCCGATCTCGGCCCAGTACCCGGCGGTCGAACTGCTG
>DATLHT010000256.1:0-12507 GCA_035539795.1 Burkholderiaceae bacterium | reverse complement strand
CACCGGCTCCGACGCCCCGGTGCGGCGCGAGGAGATCGAGACCGCCGCCGTGGTCACGCGCCTGGCGCCCAGCTTCATCCGCTTCGGCCATTTCGAGCATTTCGGCGCGCGTGACGACATCGCTTCGCTGCGCGCGCTGGCGGATTTCGTCATCGACCGCTTCTATCCCGAGTGCCGTACGGCATCGCAACCCTACGCGGCGCTGCTGCGCGAGGTTACCGTGCGGACGGCCGACCTGATGGCGGACTGGCAGGCCGTCGGCTTCTGCCACGGCGTGATGAACACCGACAATATGTCGATCCTCGGCCTGACCATCGACTACGGCCCATTCGGCTTTCTCGACGGCTTCAACGCCAACCATATCTGCAACCATTCCGATACGCAGGGCCGCTACGCTTACCAGCAGCAGCCCCAGATCGGCTTCTGGAACCTGCATTGCCTCGCCCAGGCCCTGCTGCCGCTGCTCGATCCGCACGGCAATGCAGCGGAAAACGAGGCTACCCGTGACGATGAAAGCACGCAGGAAGCCGCCATCGCCCTGGCTCACGAAGCACTCGGCGCATTCCGGGAGCGCTATGCGACCGCATTCCTGGCGCGCTACCGCGCCAAGCTGGGACTGGCCACGGCACAGGACAGCGACGAACAACTGCTTGCCGAGATGTTCGGCATGCTCCATGCCCAGCGCGTCGATTACACCTTGTTTTTCCGCAACCTGGCCGCCATCTCCAGTGCCGACGACAGCCAGGACGCACCGGTGCGCGACCTGTTCCTGGACCGCAGCGCATGGCAGACGTGGGCCGATTCGTATCGTCAACGTCTGCGCCAGGAGCAATCGGACGATGCCGCGCGCAGCGTCGCCATGCGGACCGTCAACCCGAAATACATCCTGCGCAACCACCTCGCGGAAATCGCCATCCGCCAGGCGCGCGACAACGACTTCTCCGAAGTGGCACGACTTCGCCAGCTGCTGTCCCGGCCATTTGACGAGCAGCCGGACATGGCACACTATGCGGCGCTGCCGCCAGACTGGGCATCGGGCCTTGAAGTCAGCTGTTCCTCCTGAGAGCCGGTTCCGTTCATCTGGAAACTGTCTCTCGCTGAAACCAATTACAGGAGTCCCCCATGAGCGAACGCAAGACCGACGCGGAATACCGCGCCACGCTCTCCGACATCGAATACCGCGTGACCCGCGAGGCCGCTACCGAGCGTCCATTCACGGGCAAGTACTGGGATCACTGGGCGCAGGGCACATACACCTGCGTGTGCTGCGGCACGCCGCTGTTTGCCTCGGGCACCAAGTTCGACGCCAGCTGCGGCTGGCCAAGCTATTTTCAGCCGCTGGACGCTGAGGCCATCGACGAACACGTGGATCGCACGCACGGCATGGTGCGTACCGAGGTCCGCTGCAGCAAATGCGATGCCCATCTCGGTCACGTGTTCGAGGATGGCCCGGCGCCGACCGGACTGCGCTACTGCATCAACTCGGCGTCGCTGAATTTCCGTGACGACTCCGGTGACGATACGCCGGGCGCTGCTTCGGCCTGATCTGCCCAACTTTCTTCAACTAGGAACCTGCCCCTCATGAAATTCCTGTTCGACCTGTTCCCGGTGCTGCTGTTTTTCGCCGCATTCAAACTGGCCGATATCTACGTCGCCACCGCCGTCGCCATCGTCGCAACCGTGGCGCAGATCGCCTGGGTCTGGCTGCGCCATCGTAAGGTGGAGCCAATGCAATGGATTAGTCTTGCCATCATCGCCGTATTCGGCGGTGCCACGCTGGCGCTACACAACGAGACCTTCATCAAGTGGAAACCGACGGTGCTGTACTGGCTGTTCGGCGCGGTGCTGCTCGGCAGCCTCGCCTTCCGCCGCAACCTGATCCGCAAGATGATGGAAAAGCAGATCGCCCTGCCCGACGCGGTATGGGGCACGCTGAACCTGGCCTGGGCCGGATTCTTCATCGTCATGGGGGTGCTCAATCTGGTCGTAGCCTACAACTTCTCGACAGATATCTGGGTCAACTTCAAGCTGTTCGGCGGCATGGGGCTGATGCTGGTGTTCATCGTTATCCAGAGCCTGTGGCTGTCGCGCCATATGCGCGAGCCGGACAATCGCGATACTGGAGGGGAACGCTGATGGCTGCCGACCCACGCGCGCTCGAAGCGCGCCTGCGTGAGGTGTTCGCGCCCACCGCCCTGACGGTCGAAGACGAAAGCGCCCTGCATGCCGGCCACGCCGGCGCAGCGTCAGGCGGAGGGCATTACCGCGTGATCATCGTCAGCGCCGCCTTTGCCGGCAAGTCGCGCGTGGCGCGCCACCGCATGGTGTATGATGCGCTGCAGGCATTTTTGCCCGACCAGATTCACGCGCTCGCCATTGCGGCGACCACGCCGGAAGAACCTTCTCACACAACCTCGACTTCGCATTCATGAAGAAAACCGTCCTTACGCTTGGCCTCCTGGCTGCCCTGGCTGTTTCCCCGTTTGCCGCCGCACAAAATGCCGCCGTTGTGAACGGCAAGGCTATTCCCAAGGCGAAGCTCGATGCGCTGGTGAAGAGCGCCGGCCAGCCCGACAATCCCGAGCTGCGCAACCGCGCACGCGACATGCTGATCGACCGCGAACTGCTGGTCCAGGAAGCCAACAAGCGCGGCGTGACGCAGCGCCCGGACGTGCAGGAACAGGTCGAGCAGGCCCGCCTGAATGTGATCGTGGCAGCGCTGTTCGAAGACTACGTGAAGAACGATGCCAACAATGAGGCTGACCTGCGCGCCCAGTACGAGAAGATCAAGGCGCAGTTCGGCAATGGCAAGGAATACCGCGCCCGCCACATCCTGGTCGAGAAAGAAGCCGAAGCCAAGGCGCTGATCGCCCAGATCAAGGGTGGTGCCTCGTTCGAGGAACTGGCCAAGAAAGCCTCCAAGGATCCGGGATCGGGCCCGAACGGCGGCGACCTGGACTGGGCCAACCCGAACGGTTTCGTGCCGGAATTCTCGGCCGCCATGACCGGCCTGACGAAGGGCAAGATGACCGAGACCCCGGTCAAGACGCAATTCGGCTGGCATATCATCAAGCTCGAAGACGTGCGCGACGCCAAGATCCCGTCGTTCGAAGAGCTCAAGCCGCAGCTGATGCAGATGATGGCGCAAGACCAGAACTGGCAGCGCGAGAAATTCCAGGCCATGCTGAAATCGCTGCGCGACCGCGCCAAGATCCAGTAACTGCCCCCCGCCCCGGAAGAAACGGCGCCGCGGCGCCGTTTTTCTTGGTGGTCGTTAGAATGACTTTTGTATCAGGATAGCTTCAGACCCATGCCATTGATCGTTCAAAGCCCCACGCCTCTCGCCGCAGACAATCTCGACGCCGTGCGTGTCGCGGTTGGCGCAAGCGCCTGCCACCTGCATTCGCCGCATCTCGCCGAACTGGCGGATATCCATACGGCGGACGAAGCCCTGCGCGCCCAGCTCGACGAGATCTGTTACGCGCGCGGCATCGACTGGGCCGTGGTGCCCGCGGGCAAGCGCCTGAGCGATTTCAAGCTGGTGGTGATGGACATGGACTCCACGCTGATCACCATCGAATGCATCGATGAGATCGCGGACTTCTGCGGCAAGAAAGCTGAGGTTGCGGCCATTACCGAAGCCGCGATGCGCGGCGAGATTCCGGACTTCAACGAAAGCCTGCGGCGCCGTCTGGCGCTGCTGGTCGGTCTCGATGCAGGCGTGCTCGATCATGTCTACAACGAACGCCTCCAGCTGTCGCCGGGCGCCGAAACCATGCTCGCCGGTGTGCGGGCAGCCGGCATGAAGACGCTGCTGGTATCGGGTGGCTTCACGGCTATGACCGAAAAGCTCAAGCCACGTCTGGGCCTCGACTTCACGCGCGCCAACGAACTCGAGATCATCGACGGCAAACTGACCGGCAAAGTACTTGGCGAGATCGTCAATGCCGACGTGAAGGCGCGCCTGGTGCAGGAAACATGTGCCCAGCTTGGCATTGGCACCGATCAGGCCATCGTCATGGGCGACGGCTCCAACGATCTGAAGATGATGGCCCTGGCGGGACTCTCGGTAGCTTTCCGCGCCAAGCCCGTGGTACGCGCCAAGGCCTCCGTGGCCTTCAACTTCGTGGGGCTTGACGGCTTGCTGGGCTTGTTCCCGGGCAGCGCGGCCTGATGCAATCGCCGGGACATGTGCCCCGGCTCTCAAACAAGCATGACGGACATTTCCTGCCTTGTCTAACGCAGGTGCTTTTCCATACTCTGCCGGACATCCGCGATCAGATCGCGCGGATCCTCCAGACCCACATAGAAGCGCACCAGCCCGCCGGCAGCCTTGCCGGCGGGCGGCCAATCGCTGGCAGTGCGCATCGACGGCACATCGTACGGCAGCGCCAGGCTATGCGCCCCACCCCACGAAAAGCCGATCGCAAAAAGACGCAGCCCTTCGATGAAGGCATCGATCTGTGCCTGCGTGACCTGCGGCTGGAACAGCACGGAGAACAGTCCCGTCGCTCCGGTAAAGTCACGCTTCCACACCGCATGCCCCGGACAGTCGGGCAGCGCGGGGTGCAGCACGCGTGCGATCTCGGGCCGCTGGCTGAGCCATTCGGCCAGCTCGCGCGCCGCGCGGTCGTGTGCGGCGAGGCGCACGGGCATGGTCTGCAGGCCGCGCAACACCAGGTAGCAGTCGTCGGACGACACACCCCACCCCATGCGCATGCGGGTCAGCAGGAGCCGGTCCTGCAGGGCCGCGTCGTTGACGATGGTCGCACCCATCAGCACATCGCTGCCGCCTGACTGATACTTGGTCAGTGCCTGCACGGAAATATCCACGCCATGCGCAAACGGCTTGAACATCAGCCCGGCTGCCCAGGTATTGTCGATGGCCGTGCGCACGCCTCGTGCGCGTGCGGCGGCCACGATGGCGGGCACATCGGGCACTTCCATCGTCACCGAACCGGGGGCCTCCAGCCAGATCAGGCGTGTTTCCGGGCGAATCAGGTCCGCAATGTCTGCGCCGATCAACGGGTCGTAGTAGCGCACCGAGAGACCGAAATCGCGCGCCAGCCAGTTACCGTGATCGCGATTCGGGCCATAGGCATTGTCTGGCACCAGCACATCGTCGCCGGCCTTCAGCAGCGCAAAATACACCAGCGAGATCGCCGCCAGCCCGGAAGGCAGCAGCAGTGCATGGCTACCGCCTTCGATCTGCGCCAGTTGCTGGCACAGCGCCTCGCTCGTGGGCGTGCCATGGAGGCCATAGCGCCAGTACGGGCTGTCGGCACGGCCATAGGCCCGCAGCTCGCGCAAGTTGTTGAACAGCACGGTCGAGCCGCGGTGCGTGGCTTGCGGAAAGGCGCGGAAGCCCGGCGGGATATCCAGGTCGGGCTGCACGGCGGTGGTCTGGGGAAACAGCGACGAATGCGGGGAATTCGGCGGATCGAAGGCGGAAGCGCTCAACTCGTTACCTCTTGGATGATGATCACCAGCCGACAATGCTGGAGCGCGCCGGACCCGGCGCAGCAGGCAGCGCCGGCGGGCGCGGCGCAGGCATGGCAGCCGGTGCGGCAATGGGGGTGGCGTTGCTGTAAGCGGGATCGTCTGAGCGGTATGGCGGAATCACCGCCACGGTCACGGGCACCAGCACGAACGGCAGCACGCGGCGGCGATCGAAGGCGTCGGTCCACTGGCCGCGCACCACGCCGCGCGCATCGATCTGCCCTTCCCACATGCCCGTCACCGTGGTGCCGTCGTCCGATTCTTCCATGAGGAAGGCGCCGTCGGCGTATTCGCCGGCGACGCGCTGCACAGCATGCGCGGTGCCGTAATGGTATTCGCCTTGCACGCTGTCGCGCTCGTCGGGTTTGGGGCCAAGCCGCATGCGGATCGGCACATCGCCAATCGAGCCCTTGTACTGCGGATACCTGGCATAGGTGGGTTCCGGCGCCAGCGGCTGCGGCACGCTCGCCTGCGGCCCAGCCGTGGTGCGGCGACGCATTTCACCGGCCTGGATCGCCTCGTTCAGCCCGAAGGCGCCGTCTGTTGCTGACAGATCCTGCGTGGACAGCATGCGCTCGCCAGTGTGCTGTGCCCACGCTGTTGCACCTGAAAGCCAGATCACGCAGGCGAGCGCAGCCGCGAAACGAGATGTGCTCGGCACATTCATGCGAAAACACCCGCCCATGGCTGAAGCGTAGATGTGGAAATCAACCTGGAAATGAACGTGTAAAAGATCATGCAATGTCCTCACGGCTGCGGTGCCGTATGCGCTTGCATGAAAGTATAGCGAACGCCGCCTGCCCGGTGCACCCGGCAGCCGCTTGCTCAAGCATTCGTTACGAAAGAGGCCATGCCGCGGACCACCGGTGCGGTGACCGGACATACGCCCGGCACACCCTGCAATACATCAGACCAGCTCGCCCCACAGATCGTGGCCATCCGCTCCGGTGATTCGCACACGCACGAACTCGCCAACCTTGACCTTCTGGCGATACGCCGCCCGCTGGCTCACGGATGCCCGCGGCGGCGCGATGAACACCTGCCCGTCGATCTCGGGCGCATCGGCCATGGAGCGTGCAATGCCGCCGTCCTGGTTGACCTCGTCGATCAGCACACGCATCGTCGTGCCCACACGGCGCTGCAGGCGTTTTGCCGACACAGCCTCGGCCACCTCCATGAAGCGCGCACGGCGCTCCTCGCGCACCTCGTCCGGCACTGCGTCGGGCAGATCGTTGGCCGTGGCGCCTTCCACCGGCGAATAGGCAAAGCAGCCGACGCGGTCAAGTTCCGCCTCGGCGATGAAATCGAGCAGCGTCTGGAATTCTTCCTCCGTCTCACCCGGGAAACCTGCGATGAACGTGCTGCGGATGGTCAGGTCCGGACAGATGGCGCGCCACGCACGGATCCGGTCCATGGTCTTCTCCGCATTGGCCGGACGCTTCATGCGCTTGAGCACCTCGGGGTGCGCGTGCTGCAGCGGCACGTCGAGATACGGCAGGATCCGACCTTCCGCCATGAGCGGAATGATTTCATCCACGTGCGGGTACGGATAGACATAATGCAGCCGCACCCACGCGCCATACTGCGCCGCCAGCTCGCCCAGCGCCGCCACCAGCTCCGTCATGCGCGTCTTCAGCGGGCGGCCGTTCCAGAAGCCGGTGCGGTACTTCACATCAACGCCATAGGCACTGGTGTCCTGCGAAATCACCAACAGTTCCTTCACGCCCGACTTGAACAGGTTCTCCGCCTCCAGCATCACCTCCGCCACCGGACGCGACACCAGATCACCGCGCATCGACGGAATGATGCAGAAGGTGCAGCGATGGTTACAGCCTTCGGAAATCTTCAGGTAGGCATAGTGCTTCGGCGTCAGCTTGATGCCCTGCGCCGGCACCAGATCGAGGAAGGGATCGTGCGGCTTCGGCAGATGCGTATGCACCGCCTGCATCACCTCGCCCAGCGCATGCGGCCCGGTCACGGCCAGCACGCTTGGATGCACGCTGGTGATGATGTCCTCGCCCGCCGCATTCTTCTTCGCGCCCAGGCAACCGGTCACGATCACCTTGCCATTCTCGTTCAGCGCCTCGCCAATGGCGTCCAGGCTTTCCTGCACCGCTTCATCGATGAAGCCGCAGGTATTCACCACGACGAGATCCGCGCCGTTATAGGTCGAGGCAATGTCATAACCCTCGGCGCGCAACTGCGTCAGGATCTGCTCGGAATCGACCAAGGCCTTGGGACAGCCAAGGCTGACGAAGCCGATTTTGGGGGTGGTGGATGGAGAATTGGACATGGAGCCGGGGCCGGAAATAAATAGCGCGGCGTGCAGAATGCTGCACGCCGCTGGATGTCGATGGGGATCGGCGGATTTTACCTGCTTTTGGCGGGTTGCCGGTCGCCGGGCTTACTTCGCCATCGAATGCTGTCGCACCGCGGCGGTCTCAGGCCGAAAATCCGCTCTTCCCATCACCCGTCGATACCCGATTAGACCCCCATGTAAGCTCGATGGAAGTTCGGTGTGTCATTGCTACCGCTGTTGTAATCGAGCGAAATTCGCGTTTCGGCGAAATCCCGGGGAGCATGTGTGGCCATATAGGCGAACTCCACATCCATTTCCGCGAACAGGTTGTAGACAGGGCCGCTGAACAGCGTCTTGACAATATCGTCGTAATCGACGGTGTCTTTTTTCAGAAGCGCCGCCAATTCCCGATGTGCGCCGGGGGCTTCCACTTCGTTTCCGCGTCCGTCCCTGTTGAAATAGCCGTCCACCAGCTTCTGTTTATCGAAACCCTTGTAGGCATATGCATCATCCCAGGTCTTCAGGGCTTCTTGTAGCGCGCCCATTTCAGTGAGGAAGCTTGCCTTGAAATTGGCTAGTAGTGGGCGGCCAGGCAGGAACTTCTTGAGCTCCTCGCCGGACATCTCCAGTAGCGCTTTAGCAATTTCTTCGTCTGACTGCTCCTTGGTCAACTTCTTTCTCCGCTCCAAGACGAACTTGTCTGTTTCACTCAATGCCCTGAATTCGTTCGCAACGATGGCAGTGAATTGCGTCTTCAAATCACGCGTCGGGCTCTGGAAGCTGAACAACGCCAAGGGCTTCGATAATGCATCGGCCGCTATCTGCTGCCGCAAGGCTCGCTCACGCATGGCGAGTCGATAGCGCGGGCCAAGTTGCAGGCGTTCCGCAACCGTCAGCGGTGTCGGCTTGGCGGAGTCAGCAGGCCCAACGAATCCAGCGTCTGGCACTGGTGACAGCTGTTGATCCGGGTGCTCACTTTCCCGCATGAATTGCTGCAACTTGGCAAATGCCGGAACTGTCGACGCGGCCGCCTCTAATGGCTCGAACAGTGCTTTCACCAGTGAGGCCTGTGCGACTCTCAGTGCACGGTAGGCGCCAAGTGCGGGTGCGGATGAGGTGAAATGCCCACAGACATTGCGATCCGTACCACGCTCGAGCGCGATGGTCTTTACAAAACTGTTGTTGACGGTCGCCACATCACCGCCCGAGAAGAAATATTTACCCGACGGATCGCCGTTCCAGATCTGCGCATAGATCGGACGCTGCGCCATGGCCTGGCTGTCCGCCGTACCAAAAGGAATCAAGTCTGTATATTTGCTGTAGGCCTCTTCAGCCTTTAATAGGGTGCGCGGCTGTTTGCCCGCCGATGTTGCCTCGTTGCGCAGCACGCACAGCTTGTCACGGAACCAGCGATTGATCAGCGCGGTTTTCTCCGTGGCCGAAGCAGCCGACGGTATCTTGACGCCTTCTGCCCTCGCCTGTGCCTCCAACGCATCGGCAATCGCCTTGTTGGAGCGGCCATGCGAGTACACGGTACGTCCGTCATCGGCAATCCGGCGGAGTTCCATGTGCTGGTAGTACGACGGCAAATAGTCGCGCAGGCGCTTACGTGCGGCGCTGCGTACGTCCAGATTCTCGTGATTGACCAGCCGGTTCAGCGCCTTGAGCGAAGCCTGGTCATCCTTGGCTTTCTTTTCGCTTTTCCCTTTCCCTGCCGCATCTGGCTCACCTTCCTGAGTTGCTAGGGAACCGGCCAAATTGTCTCGTTCCGCATCGTCGGCACCCTGGCTCGACCAGGGAATGACATATTTCTCGTCGGCCAGCTTATCCTGGTTGGCCAGCCAGTACAGGTCGAAATAGGAATTGTGATTGGAGTATATCTCCGGCAAGTCGACCCTCAGTTTTTCGCGTAGATGGTGACGAATCTGCAGCTCGACGAGATCATTGCCAACGCGGTCGGCGAGCGTGTCTCCAAGCAGGATGAACGTGCGGCCAGCGATGTTGGGGCCCGCCTTGACATGGTGTTCCAGTAGGCCATCCAGGGCGCTGCAGTCTGCATTCCCGATAGCTGTTCTGATTTCCTGCCATGCCTGCACCGCCGTCTTGCCGCCATGCTGTTCGATGCGGATCATGCCGGTGGCATGCAGGGCATACAGCTCCATCGCCGTATTGCCGTGCATGTCGCCCCAGGCGATTTCGGTGAGGTTACCGAGATTCACTGGCTTTTCCGGAAGATGATCGAGATCGATATGCAGGCGTAGAGGCTTCTGTTGACGCTTGCTCTGCGCAGCCTCGCGTATGCCGCCAAGCCCTTCAGGCGTCAGGTAACTCGCCGTACTGAGCGAGTTCAACCGATGCTTACCCATCGACACATGGAGTCCGGGAGTGAACTCGATTTTTCCCGCATTCTCGCGATAGAGCGGTCCGCTAACGCGAATATTCTGCAACGCACCGTCCTTGCGCAGAATGCCATCGTCAAAGCGCACATCCTGAGCGTTGTCGAACCAGTGCGCAATCACGCTTTTGGTGTACTCGACATCGAGCGTACCGTCGCCAGCTGGCCGCCAGTGGAGGCTGCCGTCGACGGCGGTATCCTGCACCTGGAATTCTCCGTTGACTTGCTGCATTTTGACTTGCCGCGGATCATCAAGTCTGAGGCAGCTGGGATCGGATATTCTGGCCATCCATACTAGGAATTTCTGCGCCGTCGGCGTCAATGTACGTCCACTACCGCGCAAGCCCTCGCGAATGGCCTCCAGGGCGATCTCAACCGGAGTATTCGGATCATTGCGCTGCTCATCCGCAAAGATGCGATGCACCAGATCGGGGACATTCTTGAACACTGGGGCTTGATTCGGTGCACCCGGCATATTGACCAGCGCCACGAAAGCGTTGGCTGCGGCATCGAAGCGTGCGGATTCAGTGATAGAAGTGTTTTTCCGAGGTCCGAGAAAATGAAAGTGGCGGCCGGCAACCTTGTAGCTGGCGTCGACGGTTCGCGGCAAGCTGCTGGCATCGGGGTAGTCGCGCATCTCGACCGGAATATCACCAGTGCGCCATGGTTGAATGTGGGGCGCAACACCAGTACTGGATGCCGCTGTATCTTCGATGCGTTCGGTTTCGGGAGCATCAATGCGTCGCTTGCCAAGTGCTGCGGACATGGGTACTGGAGGGTGCTCTGCGTCTGGCACATCTACGTGATGTTCGGGGTCTGCTATGGTGCCAAGCGGGACTGAACCGCTCTGACGCACAGTTATTCGAGTCCTCGGCTCCGGCGATACGCCGGGAGAATCCGACTCAACGGAGGCGGACGGCTCGCTGGAAATGACCCCACCCGATGAAGCTGAGGATGAAATGGTGTCAAGAAGGCGTGCCGCCACGTCCGCATCGAGACTTCCGGCAGCCCGCGCAAGCCGGATGCGCTCCTGGAGAGCTTTCTCGTATCCCTGGCTGGCCTGAGCCAGTTTCTTGTATTCCTGGGCTTTGGCCTGCTCTTTCGAAGTCTTCGCAGCTTCTTTAGCCTTGGCGCGAATCTGAGGCTCTGTCTGGATGGCTTGCCATTTTTCCTTCTGTTCGCCTTTCAGGATCCGTTTGGTGAACTGGTTGCTCTCAAGCTGCAGAATTTCTTCACCCGTGAGGGCCTCCGCGGTCTTGTTCAGCCTATCACCCAATGTACCGACATATGTCTGCATTTCTGGATGAGCCCCGGCCTCAAGGGCCAGCTTTTCCAACGACCAAGTCGATGGCAACAAATCCCGGCGGATCATCTCGCGCGCCAGCATGCGCGCCCGCGGTGTGTCGTTTTTGATCAGCTTCTCGAAGACCTCTGCGCCGCGCGTCCGGGCGAAGTGCTCAGCGCGCTTACTCTCTTTCCGCTTGGCCTTGCCAAGATTCAGCAAGGCTTTTCCAACTTCATCAGATGGTGGTTGGGTAGCCTCATTGCCTGAGGTGCGATAGGCGTCGATAGTGGTGATAGCAGCAGAAATGGAAAAGGACATGGCAACCGTTGGCGCGGATAGAGATCGGCTGAATGTGCCATAGCCCGGGTGCCGTTACTGCAAACGACTGTAAGGTGTGATATCGACGCCGCACCATATTGCTACGCCTGTAGATCGGCAGGCATAAAAAAGACCGCCTCGGCGGTCTTTTCATGATCTCAAGTCTCAATAAAACTCAATCGTCGCTCCGCGCCTCCAGCCCCGGAAACAACACCTCACTAAACCCAAACCGTGAAAAATCCCGCACCCGCATCGGGTACAGAATCCCCTGCAGATGATCGCATTCATGCTGCACCACGCGCGCATGAAAACCTTCCGCGATCCGGTCGATCGGGCGGCCATACTGATCGAAACCGGAGTAATGCAACTGCGTGAAGCGCGGCACCACGCCGCGCAGGCCGGGGACGCTGAGGCAGCCTTCCCAGCCGTCTTCGATCTCGTCGGTGACGGCGGTGAGCGAGGGGTTGATCAGCACGGTCTTGGGGACAGCCGGGGCTTCGGGGTAGCGCGGGTTGCGGTCGAAGCCGAAGATCACGACCTGCAGGTCGACGCCGATCTGCGGTGCAGCCAGTCCGGCGCCCTTGGCAGCTTCCATGGTGTCGAACAGGTCTTCGACGAGCGCGTGGAGCTCGGGCGGGTTGAAGCGTTCGACCGGCGTGGCGACCTGCAGCAGTCGCGGGTCGCCCATGAGCAGGAGGTCGTGAATCATGC
>DATLHT010000255.1:0-5258 GCA_035539795.1 Burkholderiaceae bacterium | reverse complement strand
CCCGTACATGGACGGCAGCTTCAAGATCAACGACGGCCTGCGCCTGGCGCGCGAGCTGCTGCTGAACATCAACGAGCTGGGCCTGCCGGCCGGCACGGAATTCCTCGACATGATCAGCCCGCAGTACGTGGCCGACCTCGTCAGCTGGGGCGCCATCGGCGCGCGCACCACGGAAAGCCAGGTGCACCGCGAACTGGCCTCCGGCCTGTCGTGCCCGGTCGGCTTCAAGAACGGCACGGACGGCCATGTGAAGATCGCCGTCGATGCCATCAAGGCCGCGAGCCAGCCACTCCTTTTCCTGTCGGTCACCAAGGGCGGCCATTCGGCCATCGTCTCGACCAGCGGTAATGAGGATTGCCATGTCATCCTGCGTGGCGGCAAGGCGCCGAACTACGACGCCGCGAGCGTGCAGGAAGCCTGCGATGCCATCGCCAAGTCGGGGCTCGCGGCGCGCCTGATGATCGACGCCTCGCATGCCAACAGCAGCAAGAAGCATGAGAACCAGCTGCCGGTGTGCGACGATATCGCGCGCCAGCTCGGTGCCGGCGACCAGCGCATTATCGGCGTGATGATCGAATCGCATCTCGTGGCGGGCCGCCAGGACCACGTGCAGGGCACGCCGGTCGAGAGCCTGACCTACGGCCAGAGCGTGACCGACGCCTGCATCAACTGGGACGATACGCTCAAGGTGCTGGAGTCCCTTGCTAGCGGCGTGCGTCAGCGGCGTCTGGCGGGCAACGGCGGCAACTGAGTCCGTGCCGCTGGCGGCTGATGAAAAATGGCGTGTCCGTGGACACGCCATTTTTCTTTGTGCGCAGAG
Organism: Burkholderiaceae bacterium; assembly: GCA_035539795.1. Taxonomy (GTDB): domain Bacteria; phylum Pseudomonadota; class Gammaproteobacteria; order Burkholderiales; family Burkholderiaceae; genus Imbroritus. The sequence continues at coordinate 4,438 of DATLHT010000255.1, read as the reverse complement.
ACGGTCATCGCCCACGAGGAGCATCCGACACCGGGCATTGCCCGCTAGGTTCGCTCCCGCTGCCACAACACATCCGTACCGCCGTCCGCGCGATTCAAGACACGCGCCAGTACGAACATCAGGTCGGACAGCCGGTTCAGATACTGGCGCGCGCTGTCGTTCACGGTTTCACTCCGTTCCAGCGCCACCACCGCGCGCTCGGCGCGCCGGCACACGGTGCGGCAGACATGCGCCTGTGCCGCCGCGCGGCTGCCGCCGGGCAGGATGAATTCCTTCAGGCGCGGCAGGGTAGCGTTGTGTTCGGCCAGCCACGTATCGAGCTGCGCCACGCGCTCAGTCTTGAGCAGCGTATAGCCGGGAATGCAGAGCTCCCCGCCGAGATCGAACAGGTCATGCTGGATCTCCAGCAAGGCCGTGCGGATGCCATCGGGCAATGTCTCCGTCAGCAGCACGCCGAGATGCGAATTCAGTTCGTCGACCTCGCCCAGTGCGTGGATGCGCTGGCTGTCCTTGCCGGTGCGCGTGCCGTCGCCAAGGCCCGTCGTGCCGTCATCGCCGGTGCGGGTGGCAATCTTGCTGAGACGGTTTCCCATGTGTGTGTCCTGTGAGATGAAGTAGGTGCAGGCGTCATTATCGCCGGATCGCGTCGGGCGCGGCAGCGAGCGTACAATGACGCACGTCCCGCGCCGCATGCGCCGCGCCGGCCCCACCGATTCATTGTCCACGCCTGCCGCATGTCCTCGTCCGTGTTCAACCGCATTCCGCCGCTGCACCTGCTCGTCGCTTTCGAAGCGGCCGCACGCCACGCCAGCTTTGCGCGCGCGGCCGAGGAACTGTCGGTCACACCGAGCGCGGTCTCGCACCGCATCAAGAATCTCGAGGAACTGTGGGGCGAGGAGCTGTTCGTGCGCGCCAGTTCATCGTTGCGCCTCACGGCCAGCGGCGCGCGCAACCTGCGCAGCGTGCAGGCCGCGCTCAAGGCGTTGAACGGCCTGGCGCGCCCCGAATTCAACAGCGCGCGCGTGCGTCTGCGCGTAGCGATTCCACCGACCTTCGGCCGCCAGCATCTGGTGCCGCGCCTGCCGGAGTTCGTCGCGCTGTATCCACATATCGATATCGAGCTGCATCTGGCGATTCCGTTCCTCGATGTGAAGGCGGAAGAAAGCGATGTCGAAATCCGTTTTGGTACCGGCCACTACCCGGAATTCAAGACCACGCTGTTGCTCAACGAGCCGGTGTTCCCGGCCTGCGGACGCGACTACTACGAAGCGGTCAACGGTCGGCGCATCACGCAGCCGTCGGACCTGCACAACCTGGTGCTGCTGCGCAGCCCGCTCGAACCGTGGAAGCCGTGGTTCGAACGCGCCGGCCTCGACTGGGAGGAGCCGCAGGTCGGCCCGCAGTTCAACGATGTGGGCCTGATGCTCGAAGCCGTCACCTCCAACCAGGGCGTGGCGCTGGTGCGCCAGCGCATGGCGCAGCAATGGCTGCGGCTCGGGCAGATGGTACGTCTGCTGGATGTGGAGTCGGTGTCGCCGCATGCGTACTACATCGTCGAACGCCGCCAGATGCCGCTCAAGCCGGAAGCGCAGTATTTCGTCGACTGGCTGCTGGGGCTCGACTGGTAAGTTGTCGGTACCCACATGCCGGGGATGAGAAATTTTCGTCCCCGTCCCCCGACAATTTCATGCCTGAGGCTGCCCGTCCAGCGGTGCACCGGGCCCGTGCGTGCGTTATAGTCATCCCAGCCCGTGCCGCGGCCGCCTGTCCTGCAGCGCCGCCGGCCATGACAGGGAGACACCCGCATGAACGCCCCATTCGAACCGACCGCCACCACGCGCGATGCCGCCCAGGCCGCGCTGCTCGCCGCCCTCGCCGGCATCGTGCCAGACCACTGCCTGCTGTGGAAGCAGGAGGACACCATTCCGTACGAATGCGACGGCCTCGCCGCCTACCGTCAGGTGCCGCTGGCCGTGGTCCTCCCTGAAACCGAAGCGCAAGTCTGCCAGATCCTTGCGGCCTGCCAGGCGCTCGGCGTACCGATCGTGCCGCGCGGTGCGGGCACCAGCCTGTCGGGCGGCGCCATGCCGATCGGCAACGGATTGGTGCTGTCGCTGGCGCGGTTCAAGAAGATCATCAAGGTCGATCCGCTGTCGCGCACGGCCATCGTGCAGCCCGGCGTGCGCAACCTCGCCATCTCCGAGGCCGCCGCGCCGCACGGCCTGTACTATGCCCCCGATCCATCCTCGCAGATCGCCTGTACCATCGGTGGCAATGTCAGCGAGAACTCGGGCGGCGTGCATTGCCTGAAGTACGGCCTGACCGTGCACAACGTGCTGCGCGTGCGCGCGGTGACGATGCAGGGCGAGGTCGTGGAATTCGGCTCCGAAGCGCCGGACGCGCCAGGCCTGGACCTGCTGGCCGCGCTGATCGGCTCCGAAGGCATGCTGGCCGTGGTCACCGAGATCACCGTCCGCCTCGTGCCCAAACCGCAATTGGCGCAGGTCATCATGGCCAGCTTCGACGATGTGGAAGCGGGCGGCAATGCGGTAGCCGCCGTGATCGCCGCCGGCATCATTCCCGCTGGGCTGGAGATGATGGACAAGCCCGCCACCGCTGCCGTCGAGGAATTCGTCAAGGCCGGTTACGACCTCGATGCAGCAGCCATCCTGCTGTGCGAGTCGGATGGCACGCCGGAAGAAGTGGCCGAGGAAATCGAACACATGAGCGAAGTCTTGCGTCGCTGCGGCGCGACCCGGATCCAGGTGTCGCAGAGCGAGGCCGAGCGGCTGCGTTTCTGGAGCGGCCGCAAGAACGCCTTCCCGGCCGCCGGCCGCATCTCGGCTGACTACTACTGCATGGATGGCACGATCCCGCGCAAGCATATCGGCACGCTGTTGCGCCGCATCCAGGACATGGAGACCAAGTACCGGCTGCGCTGCATCAACGTGTTCCATGCCGGCGACGGCAACATGCATCCGCTGATCCTGTTCAACGGTGCGGACCAGGATGAATGGCACCGTGCCGAGCTGTTCGGTGCGGACATTCTTGAAACCTGCGTGGAACTCGGCGGCACGGTCACCGGCGAGCATGGCGTGGGCGTGGAAAAGCTGAACTCCGCCTGCGTCCAGTTCTCGCCGCAGGAACTGGAAATGTTCTTCCGCGTGAAGGCCGCCTTCGATCCCGACAAGCTGCTGAATCCGGACAAAGCCATTCCCACGCTGGCACGCTGTGCCGAGTACGGCAAGCTGCATGTGCGCAACGGCCTGCTGCCGCACCCCGACCTGCCGCGTTTCTGACGACCGCCTGATCACATCATGAAGCACCCAAAAACCCTGTCGCCCCGCGCCACGTTCGGCATGTCCGAACGCGAAGGCTGGCGGCAGCACTGGTACACCATCATCTTCGAAGCCGACACGCCCGCCGGCCGGCGCTTCGACCTATGGCTGCTGGCGGCGATCGTTGCCAGCGTCGCGGTGGTGATCCTCGACAGCGTGGCAGAAGTGCGCGCCGCCATCGGCCTGCCACTCCGTCTCCTGGAGTGGTGTTTCACGCTGTTGTTCACGGTGGAATATGTCGTCCGGCTGATGGTGGTGCAGCACCCGTTGCGCTACGCACGCAGCCTGTACGGCATCGTCGATCTGCTGGCCGTGCTACCGACCTATCTCGCCTTCTTCTTCCCGGAACTGTATGCGCTGATCGACGTGCGCCTGCTGCGTTTGCTGCGGATCTTCCGCATCATGAAGATCCCGCTGTACTTCGACGAGGCGCAAGTGCTGCTGCGCGCGCTGGCCTCGGCCCACCGCAAGATCCTCGTGTTCCTCGCCGCAGTCTGCATCATCGTGGTCATCCTGGGCACCATCATGTATGTGGTGGAAGGCCCCGAGCATGGCTTCCGCAACATCCCGGTAAGCATCTACTGGGCCGTGGTCACGCTCAGCACGACCGGCTTCGGTGACCTCGTGCCGCGGACTGCAGCCGGCCAATTCATCACCTCCGTCACCATCATGCTCGGCTACGGCATCATCGCCTTTCCCACCGGCATCCTCGGCGCCGAACTGGCCGCGACCATGCTGCGCCGGCAAGTCTCGGCGCGCCGCTGCGCGGCCTGCCTGACCGAAGGCCACGAAACCGATGCCCTCTACTGCCGGCGCTGCGGCGCCGAGCTTCCGCCATCCTCCCCGGAGGCCCGCTAGCCATGCCCGCCATTCACACCTGCCTGCTCCGATGACTGCCATTCTCGATACCTTCCGCGACCGCATCCAGGCCGCGACCGCCAGCGGCACGCCCCTGCGCCTGCGCGGCAGCGGCTCCAAGGATTTCTACGGCCAGGCACTGGTCGGCGACATTCTCGACACGCGTGCCCATGCTGGCATCGTCGCCTATGATCCCGCCGAACTGGTGATCACGGCACGCTGCGGCCCGCCGCTTGCCGACG
>DATLHT010000254.1:0-6269 GCA_035539795.1 Burkholderiaceae bacterium | reverse complement strand
TGGCCGATGCGTTTGCCGATCTCGGTGCGGAGTTTGGGGGCGGCGTGTCCGATGACCGCGCCTCGATCCGGCTGCGCACGCTGTCTTCCCAGGCCGAGCGGACGGCCGCTGTGACGCTCATGTCCCAGATCGTGAGCCGGCCTGCCTACCCGGCAGAAATGGTCGAACGCGAGAAGGCCCGCATGGTGGCGGCGCTGCGAGAGTCTGAAACGCGCCCGGCGGCCATTGGTGCACGCGCTTTCAATGCCGCACTCTATGGAGACCATCCGTATGGTTTCACGGCTAGCCCCGAGACCGTGCAGGCCATCACGCGCGATGATCTCGTGGCCTTTCATCAGCGCCGATACGACGCGGGGCATGCGGTGGTGACGCTGATCGGCGCCATCGACCGGACGCAGGCCCAGCAGATTGCCGAACAGCTGACCGCCGGGCTGCCGCGCTCCGCGACGGCAGCTGCGGCGGCGGACGGACTGCCGTCGGTGCAGCCCTTGGCGGCGCCGCGCGAGATCAGCCTGCCGCATCCGGCCCAGCAGGCGCATGTGCTCGTCGGCCAGCCAGGTATTGCGCGCAGCAATCCGGATTTCTTCGCGATTCTGGTCGGCAATCACATTCTCGGCGGTGGCGGCTTTACCTCGCGCCTGACGACCGAGGTCCGCGAGAAGCGTGGCCTCACCTATGGCATTTCGAGCGGCTTTGCGCCGCTGTTGCAGCCCGGCCCCTTCCAGATCAGTGTGCAGACGCGCAAGGATCAGGCCGATGAGGCGTTGCGCGTGCTGCGTGCCCAAGTGGCACGCTTCGTTGCCGAGGGCCCGACCGAGGCCGAAGTGAAGGCTGCCAAAGCCAACCTTATCAATGGTTTCCCGTTGCGGCTCGACAGTAACCGCAAGCTGATTGGCAACGTCGCCAATATCGCCTGGTATGGTTTGCCGCTCGACTATCTCGATGGCTGGACGCGTCGCGTCGAAGCTGTGACTGCCGCCCAGGTGCGTGAGGCCTTCCAGCGCGCACTGCAGCCCGAGCGGATGGTGACCGTGGTCGTGGGCGCGGCGGACCAGCCGGGTACGCCGTCGAAGTGAGATTGGCATGCAGGCCCGGCCGCCTGCCGCAACGCAGTCCGGCCGGGTGCGACAGCTTCCGGCTGCGTTTCTCTGCAACCTCGCGGGCGACCTGCGCGCAGCAGCTACAATGCAGCCATGTCAGCCACCCGCTCCCGTTCCCGTCCGTCTTCCTCCCCTGCATCGAAGGCTGCGCCCGGCCGGCCGTGGGGCGTGCCACGTCAGGTCCGCATCATCGGCGGACAGTGGAAGCGCACGCCGCTGCCCGTGCTCGATGCCGACGGCTTGCGGCCCACGCCTGACCGTGTGCGCGAGACGCTGTTCAACTGGCTGGGCCAGGATCTGTCCGGCTGCGTGTGCCTGGATCTCTTCGCCGGTTCCGGTGCGCTCGGGTTTGAGGCGGCATCCCGTGGGGCCACCCGTGTGGTGATGGTCGAGAGCCTGCCGGCAGCAGTGCGTCAATTGCAGACCGTGCGCGACAAGCTGCGTGCGGAGATGGTGGATATTCGTGCGGGCGATGCGTTGGGCCACCTGGCGAGCTGCCCGCCGGGCACGTTCGATGTGATCTTCATCGATCCGCCGTTCGGCAGTCCGCTCGCAGCCCAGGCCCTGGCCGCAGCGGTGTCACGGCTCAAGCCGGGCGGCCAACTCTATCTCGAATCTGGCGAAGACATGTCGGCGGCGCTGCCCGCGGGACTGCAAATCGTCCGCTATCTGCACGCCGGGATGGTGCATGCGCACTTGCTGACGGCCAAAACCAGTTAAACTACGCCGCTATCCCGGGAAAACCCCAGTCCCATATTGGTTGGACCCTGCCAGGGAGCAGGTCAGCGCCGGGTCAACTGGGAGGGTTCCGCCTGTGTAATCGAGCGGGGCAATCGAGACTAAGGAGTGGTTATGGTGATCGCCGTATATCCGGGGACATTCGATCCGATGACGCGCGGACATGAAGACCTGGTTCGACGCGCATCGAATATTTTTGACGAGATCGTGGTCGGTGTGGCGCAGAGCCCCAACAAGCGCCCGTTCTTTTCCATGGACGAGCGCATCCAGATCGCCGCGGAGGTGCTGAGCCACTATCCGAACGTGCGGGTCGAAGGTTTTTCCGGACTGCTCAAGGATTTCGTGCGCAAGAACAATGCGCGCGTCATCGTGCGTGGCCTGCGCGCCGTGTCCGACTTCGAGTACGAATTCCAGATGGCCGGCATGAACCGCTACCTGCTGCCTGATGTGGAAACCATGTTCCTGACGCCCTCCGACCAGTACCAGTTCATCTCCGGCACCTTCGTGCGCGAGATCGCGCTGCTCGGCGGCGATGTCAGCAAGTTCGTGTTTCCCTCGGTGGAAGCATGGTTGCAGGAGAAAATGGGGAAAAGCGCCTAAAATAACGGCACAGGCGTCATCAACCCACAGGAAACCGATATGGCACTCATGATTACCGATGAGTGCATCAACTGCGATGTATGCGAGCCGGAATGCCCGAATGAAGCGATCTTCATGGGCCCGGAAATCTACCAGATCGACCCGGACAAATGCACCGAGTGCGTCGGCCACTTCGACGCGCCGCAGTGCCAACAGGTCTGCCCGGTAGCTTGCATTCCCAACGATCCCGAGCGGGTCGAAAGTCACACGCAATTGATGCAGAAGTACCTCAGGCTCACGCAAGCGGCCTGAATCGACGGGCAGACCATCCGGTGGTCTGCCCGTCGTGCCGTTCAGGTACAGCTTGGCATGGCAGGCTCCGCCGTCCCCAACGGTTCAGTTCCTTTTCTTTCCCGTACGCCGTCCATTTGCCCAGCGCGCGGTATGGCTTTTGTTCGTTCCAATGCGCTATCAGCCTTGAGGTGGGTCCGGCTGATCTGTCTGGGCCCGGCTGGCGGCCGCGATGGCTGCTGCGGCTTCGCTGTCGCGCTGCAGCCAGCGTTCGATTGCCTGGCGCGTGCGCACACTGAGTTGGCGCTGGCGGGCATACTCGGCATCGAGCACGCGGTACAGCGACCACATGATCAGCACCAGCAGGATGGCAAACGGAAAGGCAGTGATGATGAGCGCACTCTGCAGCGCGTCGAGTCCGCCGGCCAGCAAAAGGGCTGCGGCAATCACGGCAATGCTGACACCCCAGATGATGCGGCGCGACACCGGCGGGTCGCCACGCTCGGGACTCGACATGGTTGCCAGTACCAGGACGGCCGAATCGGCCGAGGTGACGAAAAAAATCACCAGTAGCAGAATCGTCACACCGGCAAGAAACGTCGCGGCTGGATACGTATCGAGCAGGGCGAAGAGCACGTTCTGGTAACCGCTCTGGACCGCTGCGACCATCTGCCCATTGCCGAACATCTGCTCCCACATGGCGGCACCGCCGAATACCGAGAACCACAGGAAACCTAGCAACGTGGGCGCGATCACCACGCCGAGGACAAACTCGCGCACCGTGCGGCCCTTGGAGATGCGTGCGATGAAAATACCGACGAACGGCGACCAGGAAATCCACCAGGCCCAATAAAAGATCGTCCAGTCCTGGACCCACGTACTGGCCGTGAATGGCGACATGCGCAGGCTCATGCTGACCAGCTGGCTCAGGTAGGCGCCCAGCGTGGTGGTGAAGATATCGAAGATGAAGCTGACAGGGCCGAGTGCAAGAACGAGCAGCAGAAGCAGTACCGCCAGCGCCAGATTGCCATTCGACAGCCACTTGATGCCGCGCGTGACGCCGCTGGTGGTAGAGGCCATATACAGGACAAAGGCGATGGTGATGACTGCCATCTGGGTGAGTTTGCCCGACGGTATGCCAAAGACCCGTTCCAGTCCGGCGCTGATCTGCAGCGTACCGAAGCCCAGGGTCGTAGCGACGCCAAGGGCTGTCGCCACAATCGCCAGGATGTTCACCAGGTGGCCGATCCAGCCGGCATGGCGGTTACCGATCAGGGGCTGGAGCAGGTCGCTGATCAGCCCACGGCCCTGCCGGTTGAACATGAACCATGACATGGCTAGTCCGACCAGTGCGTAGATGGCCCACGGATGCAGGCCCCAGTGGAAAAACACGTAGCGCATCGAGGCGCGTGCGGCCACCGCGGTCTGTGGCGCGAGCCCTTCAGGGGGCGCGATGTAATGCGAAACCGGTTCCGCCGCGCCCCAGAACACCAGCCCGATGCCCATGCCGGCCGCGAACAGCATCGATAGCCAGCTGGCATTGGAGAACTCGGGCTCGGCATCTTCGCCACCAATGCGCAGATTGGCAAACCGGCTGAAGAGCAGGTAGATCAAGAACACCAGTGTGGCGAATACCACCAGCAGATAGAGCCAGCCGAAGCGTACCGACACGACAGTGAGTCCGGACTGGATAAAGACATTGAATCCTTTGGGCCAGAGGCCGGCTGCGAGGGACAGCAACGCCACCACGAGGATCGAGATACGGAAGACCAAGGCTTGCTCCTTTCTGAGTCATTCCCGCGCAGACGGCATGTGGCGAATGCACAGCCCGCTGTTGGCGTGCTGGCGCACGCCATACACGTGCATCGTCGTGCAGGTCGGTGCGATGATTTGCACCGATGGACGACAGGCTCTGTCAGGAGAGGACGAGGCGAGCCATGTCGCGGTGAAGGGTGGGCCGCTCGCGGCGCCGGAGTGGCATTTGGTTGGCACGTGTGCTTCGGAGCTGGCGCTGCGGCAGGTCCACCGTGCGGTGCGCTGCGGTATCCAGCATGCCGGGGACGGCTGCCAAGGCCGCTATTGTAAACGCCGCGGCGGAGATCACCAAACGATCAGCCCGATACCCTCTGCTCGGGAGGATGCGGTGCTTGACGGGACGGACTGTCACCCTTGCTCGCAAAGTGTGCAGATACGGTTGGGAACGATTCTGCCGCATGTGTCAATAGGGGCGGATTTACTCGTCGTCGGAAGAGATGCTGTGCATCGACGCTAGGAGTTTCTGGGTATCGAAGTGGATGCGGACTAATTCCTGGCGCAGCTTGCGGACCTGGGCATGATCGGTGTTGCGTTCCGCCATGGCGAGATTCCTGGCGATTTCCTCCAGTTCGATGTTCAGGCGTCTCAGCTTCAACGTCTGTGCAGATACTGGGGTGATCGCCAATGCGTCCGATGTGTCGTCTTCGGACTCTTCGGATGTCTCCGCGCTGGAGATGACGGCAGGGATGGTCGATTCCTTCTTTGCCTTGCCCGCTTCCAGTTGCAGTTGCGCGGCCAGCAGGACATCCAGGCTTGATGTTGCCTGAGGGACCGTCTGCGGTGCAGGCACAGTCGCATGCGCCGTGTCCGTGGCATCGGTCCGGGGTTTTTTCGCGCGAGCATCGCCGTCCGGTTGCACTTCCGCATCACGCTTCGGAGCGGTGCTCTCGCGCATGGCATGCACGAGCGGGGGAATCTGGCATGTGATCTGTTGTTCCTGCATCCCGGGATAAGTTTCTTGCAGCCATTGGACGATGTCCGGGTGGTCGTACAGGGTCGCCAGCTGCCGCGGCGTGCAGCCAAGCTGGTTCGCACGGTGCGGCAGGTCAGGATGATCCTTGCACAGCATCTGGACGATACGCAGATCGCTTTTCTGACAGGCCCTGTGCAACGCGGTGTCGCCAACCTCACTGCATTGCAGGAGCAGCGCGGGATGGGCTTCCAGCAGTCGCTGCGCAAGCCCGGCCTGGCCGTACCAGGCGGCCAGATGCAACACGGTATCCCCCGTATGATCACGGTAATCGATCAGCACGGGTTGTTGCTGCAGCGCTTCCATGACTGCTTCGCAGTCGCCGATGCTGACCGCGCGTGCGAGCTCCTCGGGGTAATGCAGGATGGCCTGTACGCGTTGCTGGAGCGGCAGTCCGTGGCCCATCAGGAACCACGGTGGCTGGCCGGCATTGCTTCTCGGCGGTATACCGCATGCCGGCCGAGCGCCGTGCGACGGATGGCCCGCGATCGGCATGCCGCTGTGATCCGGTACATCCACCTGGATATCCGGCCCGATATGCAGGGCCAGAACCGGGCTGCTCGTCGCTTCGTTGCGGATAGAGACAAGTGCTGCCATATCCAGTTGCGGCTTGATCCGGGCCGAGGCAAGACCGCTCTGTTGCGCCAGGAAGTCGACATAGTCCGTTTGCAGAAAGTCGCCTTGCTCGTTGAACGCGGCTTTACCCTGGCATGCGACAAACAGCGTGGCGGTCAGCAGCGTGACCATGTGAGCACGCTGCTCAGGCGCTTGCGGAG
>DATLHT010000253.1:0-4515 GCA_035539795.1 Burkholderiaceae bacterium | reverse complement strand
CAGTTCCACAGCCCGCAACACCGTCTCGCGTGGCGTGACATAGTGGCTCGACGGATAGATGGTGAAGCGCGGAATCTTCTGGCGGATCTTGCCGGTCAGCGGATCGAACAGTTGCATCGATTCGATCTCGTCGTCGAAGGTATCGATGCGCACCGCCAGTTCAGCATGCTCGGCCGGGAAGATATCGAGCGTATCGCCGCGCACGCGGAACGTGCCGCGCTGGAAATCGGTCTCGTTGCGCGTGTACTGCAGGGCGATGAGCCGCGCGATCACTTCGCGCTGGCCGATCTTGTCGCCCACGCGTGCTGTCAGGATCATCTTGTGGTATTCGTTCGGATTACCGATACCGTAGATCGCGGACACCGTCGCCACGATGATGACATCGCGGCGTTCCAGCAGGCTCTTGGTAGCCGACAGACGCATCTGCTCGATATGCTCGTTGATCGACGAATCCTTCTCGATGAATAGGTCGCGCTGCGGCACGTAGGCTTCAGGCTGGTAGTAATCGTAGTAGCTGACGAAGTACTCCACCGCGTTCTTCGGGAAGAACTCGCGGAACTCCGAATACAGCTGTGCAGCCAACGTCTTGTTGGGGGCGAAGACGATTGCCGGACGACCCAGCCGGGCAATGACGTTGGCCATGGTGAAGGTCTTGCCGGAGCCCGTCACCCCCAGCAGAGTCTGATAACTGAGCCCGTCCTGCACGCCTTCCACCAATTGACGGATGGCCTCAGGCTGGTCACCCGCAGGCTCATAAGGACAATACAGGCTGAAAGGCGAATCTGGAAAGGTGACAAACCTGGACGCATCCAGCGGATGCGAGGCTTCTGCGAAGTCGGACATGCACGTTCCGGTAAAGGATTAACTACGATAGAATCTCAGGGTAAACCTGTCGATTTATACAATCTCAGGATAAACCGTTCGATTTCAAGCATTCTAAGCCGCTTCACATTTTCCCTTTCATTTCCGACACACGAGATACCAGATGAGCCTGTTTTCCGCCGTCGAGATGGCGCCCCGCGATCCGATCCTTGGTCTGAACGAAGCGTACAACGCCGATCCCCGCCCTACCAAAGTCAATCTCGGCGTGGGGGTGTACTTCACCGATGAAGGCAAGATCCCGCTGCTACGCGCAGTCCAGGAAGCAGAAAAGGCCCGTCTGGCAGCCGCCACCCCGCGCGGCTACCTGCCGATGGAAGGTATTGCCGCCTACGACCAGGCCGTGCAGGGCCTGCTGTTCGGCAAGGATTCGGCCCTGCTGGCCGAAGGCCGTGTTGTGACGGCTCAGTCACTCGGCGGTACCGGCGCCCTGAAGATCGGCGCCGACTTCCTCAAGCGCCTGTACCCGGATGCCAAAGTGGCCATCAGCGATCCGAGCTGGGAAAACCACCGCGCGCTGTTCGAATCGGCAAACTTCGAAGTCATCACGTACCCGTACTATGACGCTCCGACGCACGGCCTCAAGTTCGACGCGATGCTCGAGGCCCTGCGCAGCTACGCGCCGAATACGATCATCGTACTGCACGCCTGCTGCCACAACCCGACGGGCGTGGACCTGACGCTGGACCAGTGGAAGCAGGTTGCTGCCGTATGCGGCGAGCGCAAGCTCGTGCCGTTCCTCGACCTGGCCTACCAGGGCTTCGCCGATGGCATCGAGCAAGACGGCGCCGCCGTGCGTGTGTTCGTCGAATCGGGCCAGTCGTTCTTCATCGCCAGCTCGTTCTCGAAGTCGTTCTCGCTGTATGGCGAGCGCGTCGGCGCCCTGTCGATCGTCACCGGCGCCAAGGACGAATCGGCCCGCGTGCTGTCGCAGATCAAGCGCGTGATCCGCACCAACTACTCCAACCCGCCGACCCACGGCGGCAGCGTAGTCGCCTCGGTGCTCAACAGCCCCGAACTGCGCGCCATGTGGGAAGAGGAACTGGCCGGCATGCGTGACCGCATCAAGGAAATGCGTCACTCGCTGGTCGACAAGCTGGCCGCCAAGGGCGTCAAGCAGGACTTCTCATTCGTCAAAGCGCAGCGCGGCATGTTCTCCTACTCGGGCCTCAACGCCCAGCAGGTCGAACGCCTGCGCGAAGAGCACGGCATCTATGCTGTCTCGACCGGTCGCATCTGCGTCGCCGCGCTGAACACGCGCAATATCGACGCCGTGGTCAACGCGATTGCTGCGGTGCTCTGAGTCTTTGTATGTCCGGCCAGCAGGCGGCGCAAGTTGCCTGCTCCTCGAAATGGCAGCCTCTGGCTGCCATTTTCATTTGTTTTGACAAAAAAAGTACCGCTGTGCCATGCTAGGATAATGCTGCATCGCAAAAAATGCGGATCAGGTGCATAATCAGCACACTCACATACCGCGCCGCCGACAGGACAGGGCCATGCTCTATCAAGTGTACGAATTCCAGCGCACCCTGCTGAACCCGATGACAGCATGGGCGCAAGCGACCTCCAAGAACTTCGTCAACCCTCTCAATCCGCTCTCGCTGATTCCCGGCGCACAGCGTTTTGCAGCCGGTTACGAACTGCTTTACCGCCTCGGCAAGGAATACGAGAAGCCGGAATTCGGCATCAAGAGCGTGCTGTCCAACGGCCGGCAAATCCCGATCGTCGAGCAGACCATCATCGAGAAACCGTTCTGCAACCTGGTCCGCTTCAAGCGCTATGCCGACGATGCCGCCACGATCAAGCTGCTCAAGGACGAACCGGTGGTGCTGGTGTGCGCACCGCTATCCGGCCATCACGCCACCCTGCTGCGCGACACGGTCAGCACGCTGCTGACCGATCACAAGGTCTACGTCACTGACTGGGTCGACGCCCGTACGGTGCCGCTCGATGCTGGTCCGTTCCGCCTGTCCGACTACATTCGCTACATCCAGGAGTTCATCCGCCATATCGGTGCCGAGAAACTCCATGTGATCTCGGTCTGCCAGCCGACGGTTCCGGTACTGGCAGCCGTATCGATGATGGCCAGCGCCGGCGAGGCCACGCCGCGCACCATGACGATGATGGGTGGGCCGATCGACGCCCGGCGCAGCCCGACGGCCGTCAATTCGCTGGCCAGCAACAAGTCGTTCGAATGGTTCGAGAATAATGTGATCTTCACCGTGCCGGCCAACTATCCCGGCCACGGCCGCCGCGTCTATCCCGGCTTCCTGCAGCACGCCGGGTTCGTGGCGATGAATCCGGATCGGCACCTCTCCTCGCACTACGATTACTACCTCAACCTGATCCAGGGCGAGACCGAAGACGCCGAAGCCCATGTGCGCTTCTACGACGAGTACAACGCCGTGCTCGACATGGCGGCTGAGTATTATCTGGAAACCATCCGCGACGTGTTCCAGGAATTCCACCTGCCCAACGGCACCTGGGTCGTCGACAACGAACTGGTCCGCCCGCAGGACATCAAGGGCACCGCGCTGTTTACCGTCGAAGGCGAACTCGACGACATTTCTGGCAGCGGCCAGACGGAAGCCGCGCACGATCTGTGCACCGGCATCCCCAAGACGCGTCGCTCGCACTTCACCGTGCCCAAGGCCGGGCACTACGGCATTTTCTCCGGCCGGCGCTGGCGCGAGACCGTCTATCCGCGCATCCGCGACTTCATCCGCAAATACGACTGAACACGGCTGCCAGGCGCCCAATCCGTGCTGCTGCCAGGCCGGCGACGCGCCCCGGAATGGCCCGCCGCGGCCCAAAATGAGCGATAATCCGCGCCGGAGCCTGCGGACCCTTTGAATGGGACCGCTCCAGATTGTCGCGCATGTCCCCAGAAAATTTTGATCCCCTGCTTGCCGATACGCTCGAGCAAGCCTTGCCGCAAACCCAGTGCACCAAGTGCGGGTTCAACGGCTGCCGTCCTTACGCCGAAGCCATGGCGCGCGGCGAAGCGGACTGCAACCAGTGCCCGCCTGGCGGCGCCGAGGGCATCGCGCGTCTCGCGCACCTGCTAAAGCGTCCTGTTTTACCGCTCAATCCCGCCAATGGCATGGAAAAACCCCGTGCCGTGGCGATCATCGACGAAGCGCATTGCATTGGCTGTACGCTCTGCATCCAGGCGTGCCCGGTCGATGCCATCGTCGGTGCGGCCAAGCAGATGCATACCATCCTGCCAGACTGGTGTACCGGCTGTGACCTGTGTGTAGCGCCCTGCCCGGTCGATTGCATCCGCATGGAAGACATCACTGGCGACCGCACCGGCTGGGCGGCATGGTCCCAAGCACAGGCCGACGAAGCGCGTGCACGTTACGAATTCCGCCAGCAACGGCTGGTGCGCGAGGCGCGCGAGAACGAAGCGCGCTTGGCTGCCAAGGCCGCAGCCAAGCTGGTCGCCGTGAACGCAGAAACACCAGAAAATACCGAAGAGCAAGCTGCTCAAGCGCGCAAACGGGCCATCATCGAAGCCGCGATTGCCCGCGCACGTGCACGGCAGGCACCTGCGCCGCGCAACACCGAACATGTCAGCGCCGGCGTACAGGCGCAGATCGACGCTGCCGAGGCACGCCGTGCGCGGCTTGGTCT
>DATLHT010000252.1:0-6944 GCA_035539795.1 Burkholderiaceae bacterium | reverse complement strand
GGTATGAGCATGGACCCCCATATCATCATCGTCGGCGCCGGGCAGGCCGGCCTGCAGGCCAGCGAAACCCTGCGCGCTGGCGGCTATGAGGGGCAGCTCACCGTCCTCGGCGACGAGCCGCACCTGCCGTATCACCGCCCGCCGCTGTCCAAGGCGTGGCTGGCCGGCGACATGGCCGTGGAGCAACTGGCCATGCGCGCCGAAGCCGCACTGGAGCGCAAGAACATTGCCATCCGTACGGCCTCGCCCGTGGCGGCGCTCGACACTGCGCAGCGCGTCGTCCGCCTGGCGGATGGCACACAACTCAATTACACCGGCCTGCTGCTGGCGACCGGCGCGACACCGCGCCAGTTGCCGGGCCAGGCCGACGGCTGTGCAGCGATCCGCGTCCTGCGCTCGCGCGACGATGCCAGCGCCGTGTCGGATTGCCTGCGGTATTGCGCCGAGCATGGCCTGCCCGTGGTGGTGGTGGGCGGCGGATTCATCGGCTTGGAAGTCGCTGCCACGGCACGCAAGCTGGGTTTGCCGGTGACCGTGCTGGAAGCTGCGCCGCGCCTGCTCGGACGCGTCCTTGCCCCCGTGCTGTCTGACTGGTACGCCACGCTGCATCGCGCGCGCGGCGTCGACCTGGTACTGAACGCGCGCATCGCCGAGATCCGTCCCGTCGATGCGCATACCGCCGAGGTTCATCTGGCCGATGGCCAGTCGTATCGCGCCGGCCTGGTGCTGGTCGGTATCGGCGTGTGCGCCAACGATGCCCTGGCCCGCGCTGCCGGCATCGCGTGCGACAACGGCATCGTCGTCGATGCCTGCGGCCGGACTTCCGCGCCCGACGTATATGCGGCTGGCGATTGCACCGCTCGCCGGCTTGATGATGGCACATTGCTGCGCCTCGAATCGGTGCAGAACGCCATCGAACAGGGTCGCGCCGCGGCTGCGGGGCTGCTGGGGCAGGACAAGCCGTTTACCGCTGTGCCGTGGTTCTGGTCCGACCAGCATGACAAGAAGCTGCAAATCGCCGGCCTGTCGCATGGTGCCGACAGCTGGGTGGTGCGCGGTGACATGCATGCCGATACGCCGTTCTCGGTCTATCACTTCCGGCAGGGTCATCTGGTGGCGGTGGACTCGATCAACTCCGCCAAGGAGCATCTGGCTGCACGCACGGTGCTGGCCATGCCGGTCCCGCCCACGCCGGAGCAGGTTGGCGGCGCCGACTTCGATCTGGCGGCATTCGCCAAGGCCGCACAGGCGGCGGCTGCCTGACACGCGCGCCCTGCAACTCACGGCACGGGCACACGGTACAGCGGACAATAAAAAAACGGCGGGGGTGCGAGGCACGCCCGCCGTCAACCAGTTGACGTTGTACTACGGTGCCTTGCCTTACTTCACCAGATCGACCTTGCCGCCGTTGATCTTCACCAGATAGGTGTTCGGCGTGCTCTGGCCGCTTTCCTTGCCGGCCGGGCCGACCTTCTCGAACTTGATGCGGCCGGTGATGCCCTTGAAGTCCACATTCCACAGTGCGGCACGGATCTTCTCCGGATCGGCGGCGCCAGCCTTGGCCACAGCCTGGGCGATCGTGCGGATACCGTCGTAGCCACGGAAGCCTTCCGTCAGGCCGGCCTTGTCGTAGTTACGCTTGTTCCATTCCGCGATGAAGGCCTTGGCGGCTGCCGGATCTTCGGCGGCTTCCGGATGCCACGGGGCAAACATCATGTTGTGCATCGTGCCTTCGGCCGCCGAACCGGCGTGGGCGATCAGCTGGTCGGGACTCTGCGAGCCGCCCATCGTGATGATGCGCTTCTTCACGCCCAGCGATTGCGCTTGCTTCAGCACCAGGGTGAGCTGCTCCACCGCTGTGATCACGAACAGCGTATCGGCATCGCCGCTGCGCAGTTGTGACAGCTGGGAGGTGACATCCTGTGCCGTCGCATCCATCGTCAGGGTACGCCCAACCGAACCGCCCTTGGCTTTCAGCATGCGCTGCAGCGAATCGGCCGAACCGCGGCCCCAGTCGTTGTTCACGGCCAGGATGTCGGCTTTCTTGATGCCCAGCGGCGCGACATGGCGCGCAAAGCTCTGCGCTTCGATGTCGTTGGTCGGGCAGATACGGAAGATATAGGGGTTGCCTGAGGTCGTGATCTTGTCCGCGCCGGAAGTCTCGACCACCATCGGCACCTTGTACTCCATCAGCTTGGGCATGACGGACAAGGTGTAAGTGGAACTCCACGCACCCAGCATGACCGGCACCTTGTCGCGCACGATCAGCTTTTCGGCCACGTTGGCAGCTTCGGTCGGGTTGCTCTTGTTGTCCTCGATCACCAGCTCGATCTTCGCGCCGTTGATCCCGCCCTTGGCATTGATTTCGTCCGCAGCGATCTTGGCGCCGTTGGTCACGAAGTTGCCGGATGCCGCAACGGCACCGGTCAGCGGCTGATTGACGCCGATCTTGATGACCGACTGTGCGCCGGCGGTTGCTGCAAAGGTTGCGGCAACTGCGGCCAGGCTAAGTTTGATCCATGTTGTTTTCACGTCCTGCTCTCCTGCGCTGGAGATAGTCGTGCCACCCTCCGTGGCAATACTATCAAACTATAAATAGAATGACTAATATGCAATATCGACGAGCAACTGTAGTGGTTTCTACCAAGACCTCCCTCTGTGTAGGACTATTGCTTTTGCCTATTGAAGGTGTTAAGGTACCAACAATAGTACGACGATAAAACGATACATTCTGGAGCATGCTGTGCAACAGACTGTGTATCGAATTGGGCAGATACATGTCCCGTCAGAGCTTACGCACGAACCGTGCCGGCTCATTTACCCGTAACTGAGAGGCGAAATGGATCAACTAGGAATGTCTCCCGAGGTGGTAGACGAAAAAACACTGGCCAGCGCAGTCGATGTCCTGCGCGAGATTGGCGTCGGCTTGCCGACGCTCAGCCAACTGGCCAATCCGGCAACCATCCCGCAGCGCCAGCGCGACGCGCTCAAGGGCGTGAGCCCGGATGAGCCGAATGCCGCCAACCTGTGGCGCGTGCATTGGTACAACGATGCCGCCCGCACCGGCCTGGCCGACACTCCTGGTTATCTCGTTTTGCCCGAGGCCCTCACGGGCGTGAAGGCGCGCATCATCGTGGCGCTGGGCAACCGCTTCCCGATGATCGGCGCGCACAAGGTGCTGGCCGCCTACGGCTGCCTGGTGCCGCGTCTCGTCACGGGGCAGTTCAATCCGCGCGCCCACAAGGCCGTGTGGCCGTCGACCGGCAACTACTGCCGTGGCGGCGTGGCCATCTCCCGCATTCTCGGCTGCCGCGGCATTGCGGTGCTGCCGGCGGGCATGAGTCAGGAGCGTTTCGACTGGCTCGAACATTGGGTCTCGGATCTGACGGACATCGTGCGCACGCCGGGCACGGAGAGCAACGTCAAGGAAATCTATGACGAGTGCGCCGCGCTGTCGACCGTGCCGGACAACGTCATCCTGAACCAGTTCTCCGAGTTCAGCAATTACATCGTCCATTACCACTGCACCGGCCAGGCAATGGACCACATCTTCCGCGATGTGCAGAGCAAGACGCCGGGACTGCGCCTCTCGGCCTTCGTCTCGGCTACCGGCTCGGCCGGCACCATCGCTGCGGGCGACTACCTCAAGCAGCAGCATGGCGCACGCATCGCCGCCGTGGAAGCCACCGAATGCCCGACGATGCTGAGCAACGGCTACGGCGAGCACAACATCCAGGGCATCGGCGACAAGCATATTCCGCTGATCCACAACGTCATGAACACCGACGTGGCCATCGGTGTATCGGACCGCGGCTCGGACTCGCTCAACCTGCTGTTCAACTCCGCCGCCGGCCGGCGCTACCTGATCGAACGCCAGAAGCTCGATCCGGCACTGGTCGATGCACTGGCGAATATCGGTATCTCCGGCTGCGCCAACATCATCGCCGCCATCAAGATGGCCAAGCACTTCGACCTCGACGAACGTCACGCCGTCCTGACCGTCGCTACCGACGGCTCGGCCATGTACGGCAGCGAACGCGAGCATTTCGAGCAGCGTCACTATCCCGGCGCGTTCGATGAAGTGAACGCCGGCGAAGTGTTCTCTCGCCATCTGCAAGGCGTGCAGGACGATCACCTGATCGAACTGACCTACGCAGAGCGCAAGCGCATTTTCAACCTGGGCTACTACACCTGGGTCGAGCAGCAAGGCATCACCGTGGAACAGTTCGACATGCGCAAGGACCAGGCCTTCTGGGAAGGGCTGCAGGCATCCGTGCCGGCCTGGGATCGCATGATCGAGGCATTCAATGAAAGGACAGGTGCCGTCCGGCAGTAAGCGGGTCGGCGGCCAGCGTAGGAACATCAGGAGAAGGCAACATGGAAGGCACACCATATCTGGAACTGCGATCCAAGCTTGCGGAGCGGGACCGGAGTCTGCGTGAAAAGGTCATGTCTCTGGAAGAGGCATCGAAGCTCGTCAAGGATGGCGACAAGGTCGGCATCGGCGGCAGCACGCTGTCGCGTACGCCGATGGCCATGATCTGGCAGATGATTCGCGACAACAAGAAGCACCTCGAAGTGTCGCGCTGCATCACCTCCAGCGACGGCGACCTGCTGTTCGCTTCGGGCGTGGCTGACAAGATCATCACCAGCTGGTTCAGCCAGGGCATCGTGTGGGGCATCTCACGCGTGATGCGCCATTACGTGGAAACCGGCAAGGCCCAGTTCGAGGAATGGAGCCACCTCGCCATGGGCATGCGCTTCCGCGCTGGCGCCATGGGTGTGCCGTTCCTGCCGATGCGCGCCATGCTCGGCTCCGACGTGCTGCGCCTGCGTCCCGAAGCCAAGACCATCGACTGCCCGTTCACCGGCGAAAAGCTGCTGGCCGTGCCGGCCCTGAACCCGGACGTCGCCATCATCCACGTGCAGCGCTGCGACGCCTACGGCAATGCCCAGATTGACGGCCTGTCGTTTATGGATATCGACCTGGCCCTGGCCGCCAACCGCGTGATCCTGACCACCGAGCGGATCATTTCCAACGACCAGATCCGCCGTTCGCCCGATCAGACGAAGATTCCGTTCATCACGGTCGATGCGGTCGTCGAAGTTCCGTTCGGCTCCGCACCACACGAGTGCACCAATGTCTATGAGCCGCTGTTCAGCCACATGGACTACTACACCTCGGTGGCCAATGGCGACCCGGTCAACGGCACGCAGGAATACATCGAGAAGTACATCCGTCAGCCCAAGTCGTGGAACGACTACCTCGGCCTGATTGGCCTGGGCGAACTGCTGGATGCCGCACGTCGTGGAAGGAGTATTTTGAATGACTAATACCGCCAACTTCACCGCCGCCGAGATCCTGGCGGTCATGAGCTCGCGCCTGCTGAAGGAAGGGCAGGTGGTGTTCGCCGGCGTCGGCGTGCCGCTGCTGGCCGCCACCCTGGCGCAGCGCCTGCGCTGCCCCGGCCTGACCATCCTGTTCGAGGGTGGCGTGCTCGGACCGATGATCGAAGCTGGCAAGCTGCCGCCGTCGACCAATGAACAACGCTGCACCAAGCGCGCCAATATGGTGATGAGTAGCACCGAAGTGCTGCTGCTGCTGCAGCGCGGCCATGTGGACGTCGGCTTCATGGGTGGAGCGCAGATCGACAGGTTCGGCAATTTGAACTCGTCGTATATCGGCGACCCGGCCCATCCCAAGACGCGCCTGCCGGGCACAGGCGGTGGCAACGACATCGCCAGTCTGACGAACATGATCGTAGCGATGAAGCACGAGCGTCGCCGTTTCGTCGAGAAGGTCGATTTCATCACGAGCCCCGGCTGGATCGAAGGCGGCACGTCGCGTGCCGATCGCGGCCTGCCGGCTGGCGGCATGTTCCGCGTGGTGACCGATCTCGGCATTTTTGGCTTCGATGACGAAACCAAGGCCATGAAAATCGTCGCCCTGCATCCGGGCGTTACCGTGGAGCAGGTGCAGGACAACACCGGCTTCAAGATGCTGCACGACAAGGAAATCGCCGTGACCGGCGCGCCGACCGAGCGCGAGCTCGCCGAGTTGCGCGCCATTGACCCGGATCGCCTCTACATCGCCTGATGGCGGCGTAAATGGAGATTGCGGAGGCCACCGGCAGTGCAGGCTGCGCTGCCGGTGGCCCCCAAGACTTGATGCACCGACTTGAACGACACGAATTGACTGGAGAATAGACATGGCTGGTTTGCACGGACAGTTCGGCATTGCCGCACGCAACTTCACCCCCTATCCGGAAATGCCGGATGCACAAAAGCTGATCGAGTATGGCGTGCGCATGGAAGAACTTGGTTTCGACTCCCTGTGGGTCTGGGACCACATCTTCCTCGGCGTCGATCCGCACTTCCCGATTCTCGACTCGCTTACGCTGCTGACCGCCATCGCGGCCCGCACCAAGAAGATCAAGCTGTCGACCGGCATTCTGGTGCTGCCGCTGCGCAACCCGGTGGTGCTGGCCAAGGAACTGTCCACGCTCGACAACATCTCCAACGGCCGTCTGCTGATGGCCATGGCTGCCGGCTGGTACAAGCGCGAATTCGACGCCGTGGGCGTGCCGTTCGAGCAGCGCGGCAAGCTGATGGGCGAGAACCTCGACATCCTCAAGCGCCTGTGGACTGAAGACATGGTGCAGGGCGAGTGGACCAACCACAAGATTCCGGCCGGCGTGATGTTCCCGAAGCCTGTCCAGAATCCGTGTCCGATCCTGATCGGCGGCTACGCCGACCGCGTGCTGAAGCGCGCCGCCCTGGAAGGCGACGGCTGGCTGACCTATTTCTACAAGCCGGAAGCATTCGTCGAATCGTGGGCCAAGGTCGTCAACTTTGCCAAGGAAGGCGGCAAGGATCCGGCCACGCTGATGAACGGCAACCAGCTCCCGATCATGGTCGGCAAGTCGCGCGCCGCGGTTGAAGAA
>DATLHT010000251.1:0-4855 GCA_035539795.1 Burkholderiaceae bacterium | reverse complement strand
GTCCGGACGCGCTCCGGGCGCAGCGCCGCCGCCGAGCCAGCGCGTCACCGGTTCCCATTGCAGCAGGTCCTTGGCCACGCGCGACGGCGCGATGTCCCATAGCGTCAAGCCGTGTGCGGCCAGCTGCACGTAGTTCTGCGTATCTCGCAGATACGTCAGCACCGGCAGCTGCAACTGCTCGATGAAACGCTGCAGCTGGTCCGCCGCGCGCGTGCGGGCATCGACACGCATGCCGACGATCCCGAGTTTCACCTCGCCATGCCGGATCTTCTTCTCGTCCGCCAGCTTGCGCAGGAAATCCTGCGTCGCCAGGATATCGAACATGGACGGCTGGACCGGCACGATGACATGGTCGGCCAGCTTCAGCACGTCATTGAAGCGCCAGCCGTGCAATCCCGCCGGCGTATCCAGCACGACATGCGTGGTGCCCTTGGGCGGCCGGGCGATATGGTCGGCATTGATGTCCCACGTCGTGATCGACGGCACCGCCTGCGGGCGCAAGGCCAGCCAGGCTCGTGAGGACTGCTGCTTGTCAGTATCGCCAAGCATCACGGCATGCCCTTGCCGGGCGAAGTACCCGGCCAGGTTGGTCGCCACCGTGCTCTTGCCCACGCCACCCTTGGGATTCGCAATCGCCACCACCGGCATGTCAGCTCCTGTGTGTTGAAGGACGCGCCTATTATGGGTGCAATTCCATGACGTGCGCTACCGTCATCCCGGGGGAGCGCCAACCTCAGGAGGTGTCAACGACGCGAGCATGGCGCGGCAGTCGAGATGCGCCTCCAGCGTGTCGGCCAGGCGGTCGAGCGCCGCTTCGCGCAAGGCCCGGTAGTCGAGCGGCCTGACTGCCGCCAGCCCGGCCCAGGCCAGCAGCGCCTGGCATGCTTCGGGATGGTCGAACAAGCCGTGCACGTAGCTCGCCAATACCTGGCCATCGGCCGAGCACACGCCATCGGTGCGACCATCGTCGAGTTGCAGGGCCGGCCGCTCCAGCGCCGGCCCGTGGGTCACGCCGAGATGGATTTCGTATCCGGCAACCCGCGCTCCGCCCGCAGCGAGCCGTCCGGTGACCTGCCGCAACTGCTTATCGCGCGCCAGCGTCGTCTCGAAATCCAGCAGGCCGAGGCCGCGCATGGAGCCGGCCGGCCCTTCGAGCCCCAGCGGGTCGTGCAACGCGTGGCCCAGCATCTGCATGCCACCACAGATCCCCACGACCTTACCGCCATAGCGCAGGTGGCGCTGCAAGGCGACCTCCCAGCCCTGCTCGCGCAACCATGTGAGATCTGCCTGCACATTCTTGCTGCCCGCCAGCACCACCAGATCCGCCGCCGGGATCGGCTGGCCCGGCCCCACGAATATGACCTCCACTTGCGGATGGGCGCGCAGCACATCGAGATCGGTATGGTTGCTGATGCGTGGATAAACCGGCACCGCGACACGCAGCCGGCCATTGTCATGCGCGCTGTCCTGCTGTGTCTGGATGGCGTCCTCCGCATCGAGATGCAAGCCCTGCAGGTATGGCAGCACGCCGAACACCGGCTTGCCGGTGCGCGCTTCAAGCCAGCGCAGGCCCGGCTCGAGGAGCGCGGGATCGCCACGGAAGCGGTTGATGACGAAGCCGGTCACACGGTCACGCTCGCTCTGGCTCAGGCATTCAAGCGTACCCAGCAGATGCGCGAACACGCCGCCACGATCGATATCCGCCACCAGCACTACCGGACAATCGACGGCTTCGGCAAAGCCCATGTTGGCGATATCGCGATCGCGCAGGTTGATCTCGGCCGGACTGCCGGCACCCTCCACCAGCACCACCTCGTACGACTGCGACAGGCGCTCGTGCGATTCCAGCACGGCCTGCATGGCAGTTGGCTTATAGGCGTGGTAGGCGCGCGCATCGAGATTCATGCGGACCTGGCCGTGGATGATGATCTGTGCCCCGGTATCGCTGTTCGGCTTGAGTAGCACGGGATTCATGTCAGTGTGCGGCGCGAGGCCCGCAGCTTGCGCCTGCAGCGCCTGCGCCCGGCCGATCTCGCCGCCATCGGCGGTCACTGCGCTGTTCAAGGCCATGTTCTGCGGCTTGAACGGCGCCACGCGCACACCCCAGCGATGCAGCACACGGCACAGGCCGGCGACCAGCGTGCTCTTGCCCGCATCCGAGGTCGTGCCCTGGACCATCAGCGTGCCACGCAACCCCAAAGCCGCCAGCGACGCCGGGATGGCCACGGAAGATGAAGCGCCTGAGCGATCGCCGGACGCGGCGGCAGACGCACCGGATGCAGATCCGGGAGAAGGTGTGTGGCGGCTTGGGTTCATGCCTGAATTATCGCACTGTGCCGTTCCCGCCCGCCGCGCCTCGCCAGCCCCCGGACAGATGACGCAATGGCACTGCCAATGCGTGCCATCGATGCGCGATTCACCGGGTGCAGCCCAACCCGCTTCACTGCTAGCCCATGCCGGGGCGGCCCGCTACAATGCAGGCATGCCTTCTCAACTGACCCTGGTGCTGGGCGGCGCGCGCTCCGGCAAGAGCCACTACGCGGAACAGCTGGCCGCCGAGCATGCGGACGGGCCGGTCACGTACATCGCCACTGCGCAGGCCGGCGATGAAGAAATGGCCGTGCGTATCGCACTGCACCGCGCGCGCCGGCCGGAAAGCTGGAAGCTCGTGGAAGAGCCCGTCATGCTTGGCGATGCCCTGTACGGCCATGCCACGCAGCAGGGTTGCGTGCTGGTCGACTGCGTGACGCTGTGGCTCAACAACCTGCTGTTCGGCGAACACCACACCTACCCCGAGACCGGTCTGATCACACCGCCCGCAATCTTCAGCGAGCAGATCGAAGCACTCATGAGCGCCCTGCAGACAGCCCCCGGCAAGATCATTCTCGTCAGCAACGAGATCGGCCTCGGCATCGTCCCGATGGGTGCCATGACACGCTTCTATGTCGACGAGCTTGGCCGCCTCAACCAGCGGCTCGCGGCGCAGGCCGACACGGTGCGGCTGATGGTGGCGGGCGTGCCGGTCCCGGTCAAGGGCTAGCCAGTGGGTCTTGCCATGACGACGCTGCTGGCCTGCGCCGGCGTGCTGGCGGATCGCCTGTTCGGCGAGCCCCGCCGCTGGCATCCGCTAGTCGGCTTCGGCCGCATCGCGGGCTGGCTCGAGCAACGGCTGAACCGACCCGCCACGCCTGCCGGCAAGATCGGACGTGGCCTCCTGGCCTGGAGTCTCCTCGTCCTGCCGCCCGTGCTCGCCACCGCGCTACTGACCGCCTGGCTCGCCATGCAGACATGGTGGCTCGCTGCCTTATGGCAGGCATTCGTGCTGTATCTCGCGCTTGGCGCACGCAGCCTGGCCCAGCATATCGCCCCAATTGCCACAGCCCTGCGTGCCGGCGACCTGCCCGCCGCACGCCAGTTGACCGCGCGCATCGTGTCGCGCGACACGGCTGATGCCGATGCTGCGGCACTCGCCAAGGCCGCAGTGGAATCGACGCTCGAGAATGGCAACGATGCCATCTTCGGTGCGCTGTTCTGGTTCCTCATCGGCGGCGCGCCTGCGGTGGTGCTGTTCCGCCTTGCCAATACACTCGATGCGATGTGGGGCTACCGTACGCCGCGCTTTCTCCATTTTGGCCGCGCCGCCGCGCGCCTCGACGATGCACTCAATTGGCTGCCGGCGCGTCTTACCGCATTCAGTTATGCGTTGCTCGGCAACACCCATCGCGCCCTGGCCTGCTGGCGCACGCAGGCGCGGCACTGGTCCAGCCCAAATGCCGGGCCAGTGATGGCGAGCGGTGCCGGCAGCCTGGGCGTGAAGCTCGGCGGCCCGGCGCGTTATCACGGTATCGACGAAGAACGGCCGCCGCTCGGCCCGCAGGATGTTGCCGCACCCGGCGCCGATGCAATCACACGCGCACTGACGCTGGTGCGCCATACGCTGTGGCTATGGCTCTTCGCCTGCGGCATGCTCGCGGCGCTCGTGCAGGCCCTGTCGCGATGATGACCTTCGACGCGCTGCCGATGACAATGACACCCACTACGCCGATCACGCACGGTGGCAACCTGCGCGTGGCGAGCGCGCGCTTTGGCATTCCGTACGAGGCATGGCTCGACCTGTCCACCGGCATCAATCCGCACGGCTATCCTGCTCCAGATGTTCCGGCAGCCAGCTGGAACCGCCTGCCCGAAGACGATGACGGACTGGCCGAACACGCCGCGCGCTACTATGGCGCCAAGCATGCTTTGCCGGTCGCCGGCTCACAGGCAGCGATCCGCACCCTACCCTACCTCCTGCCGCGTGGCCGCGTGGGGATTGCCCTGCTTGGCTACAACGAGTACGCCCCGGCATTCGCGCGAGCCGGGCATACGGTGGTTCCGTTGACGCCTGCGGATTTCACCACACATGCCAACACACTCACCGCCCCCGGCACCCACGCACTAGACCATCTCGTGGTGGTCAATCCCAACAACCCCGACGGACGGCTGATCACGCGGGCGCAACTGCAGTCCTGGCATCGCGCCCTGGTCGCACGCGGTGGAACACTGCTAGTCGACGAGGCTTTCATTGACTGCCTGCCCGAACACTCGGTCGCCGAACTGAGCGCACATCCCGGCTGCATCGTACTGCGCTCGACTGGCAAGTTCTTTGGCCTGGCCGGCGCGCGCATCGGCTTCGTGCTCGCGATACCTGCGGTGCTCGCGCAGTTGCGCTCGGCGCTCGGCCATTGGACTGTCAATGGGCCGGCGCGCTGGATGGCGTCCCAAGCCATGGCCGACACGGCCTGGCAGACCACCATGCGAGCCACGCTGCACCAGGCGGGCGCGCGCCTGGGTACCCTGCTACACCGCCATGGAC
>DATLHT010000250.1:0-6933 GCA_035539795.1 Burkholderiaceae bacterium | reverse complement strand
GGAGGTGCAGGTGTGGGGCAGCGAAGCGGCGCGGGCCCGCGCCCAGGCGGACGGCTTCAGTGCAGCCACCTCGCGCGAGGCACTGTTCGAGAGCGCTGACGTACTGTCGCTGCATATGCGCCTGTCAGACGAGACGCGCGGCATCATCAAGACTGCGGACCTGTTGCGCATGAAGCCGACCGCGCTGCTGGTCAACACCAGCCGCGCCGAGTTGCTCGAAGAAAACGCGCTGGTCAGCGGGCTCAACCGTGGACGGCCCGGCATGGCGGCGGTCGACGTGTTCGAGTCCGAACCCATCCTGCAAGGCCACGCCCTGCTACGCATGGAGAACTGCATCTGCACGCCGCACCTTGGCTACGTGGAGCGCGACAACTACGAGCAGTATTTCGGGCAGGCCTTCCAGAATATTCTCGATGTACTGGCAGGCAAGCATGACGCCATCGTCAATGCGGCCGCACTGACGCCGTCACTGATGCGCTGAGGCGCGCCACGGTCGCCGCCAGTGGCCAGCGGCCACTGCCAAATGCGGTTACACTTACGCCGGCGCGGCACCCGGCCGCGCCTGCCGTCACCGCCGCGCCGTCCGGCGCGGTCCTTGCCTTGCTGTCATGCCGTCCAGACTTGTCATCCTCTGCCTCGGAAATTTCGTGATCGGAACCGGGGCGATGATCGTCACCGGCATGCTCAACGAAATCGCCGCGACCTTCCATATTCCAGCCACCACGGCTGGGCAACTGATCACCGTTTTTGCCTTCTCCGTCTGCTTGGGCGCACCGCTCTTCGGCACGCTTGGCTCGCGTATCGATCGGCGTCTGTTGCTGAGCGGTGCCCTCGCCGTCTATGCCGTCATGCATGCACTGGCGGCCCTCGCGCCCAGTTTCGGGACCTTGATGGTGGCGCGTCTTTTCACCGCGTTCGGCGCGGCCATCTACACCCCGCAGGCAGCGGCTACGCTCTCGTTGCTGGTGCCGCCGCTGCAGCGCGGCCGTGCCATCAGTTTCGTTTTTCTCGGCTGGAGCATTGCCAGCGTGCTGGGCATGCCGCTCGGTACCTTGATCGCAACCACGCTCGGCTGGCGCGTCAGTATGGCGGTAGTCGCCGGCGGCGCGGCGCTGGCGGCGTGGGGCGTGTGGCGCCAGTTGCCGCACGGACTGTTCGTCGAGCCGGTGGGGACGCAGGCATGGGGAGCCGTGCTGCGCCACAAGCCCATCATGCTGGTGGTTGCCACGACGGCGATCCAGGCTGCCGGCCTGTTCACGATGTTTACCTATATCGCGCCGATGATGCGCGATGTCTATGGCGTGACTGGTGGCATGTTGAGCTTGATGTTCTTCGGCTTTGGCCTGTGCGGCGTGATCGGCAACGCGCTGGCAGCGAACTTCATGGATCGCGTCACTCCGGCCCGCGTCGTGCGCATCGCCCTGCTGTGCTCCCTGACGGCACTGATCCTGTGGCCACTCGGTGAATGGAGCCGCATCGCCATGGTGGCACTGTTCATGCTCTGGGGTTTTGGCGGCTTCGCCACCAACAGTGCGCAGCAGGCCCGCCTGATTACGATTTCGCCGGCAGCAGCACCAATTTCGGTCTCGCTCAACTCGTCGTGCATCTATCTGGGGCAGGCGCTGGGCGCGGTCTCTGGCGCGGGGATTTTTGCAGCGGCCGGGCCCGGCGCGTTACACTGGGGGGCTGCGTGCTTCGTGCTGGCCGCGATCCTGATCTCGCACCGCGCCCGTCTGGCCGACAGCAGCACACCGCCGCCCAAACTGCCGTGATGCCCGGAGAGGCACAATGCCAACTGCGCCGACCATGCGCGTCCTGTCCGTTGCCCGTGGACAATGCGTACCGCTTGCCAATGCCGGCGTCCGCTCAGGAACGGACGCACCGGTGCTATCGGCCATTCGCAAGACACCCTGCAGCACCCTGGCCCAGCCGATGCCCATTGCCATTACGCCGCAAGGGGTCAGCGGCGACGAGCAAGCCGATCTCGAGAAACACGGCGGCCCGCTGAAGGCCGTATATGCTTGCCCTGCCGAGCACTATGGCTGGTGGAAGGCAACCCGTGCGGACGCCGGGGTTTCGGCGGATGCTCCGCTGACGTATGGCGAACTCGGCGAGAACCTGACGCTCGAGGGCCTGCTGGAAGAGGCACTGTGGGTTGGCGACACGCTCAGGATCGGCAATTGCATCCTGCGCGTGGAGTCGCCCCGACGGCCGTGCTTCAAATTCAATGTCGTGCTCGGTTACCGGTATGCTGCCCGCGACCTGCTGGTCAGCGGCCGTTCCGGTTTCTACCTGAGCGTGCAGCAGCCGGGCGAAATTCGCGCCGGCGACACCGTGTTCCTGGCGCCTGGTCCGCGCCAGACGCCACTCGGTGAGATCAATCGCCAGCGTTTTGCAGAGCGCCGGCACGAACTTTTCTGATGTCCGCCGGCTCTCAACCCAGGCGCACCCAGCGGTGCGCGCGGGGCGTGGCAGCCGGACGGCAGCGCTAACAACAAGTGTTGGGGTATTGAGCATGGTTGAGGGGAAGGGCCGACGTCGCGTGTGGACTGCCATCGGGATAGTGCTGCTGGCCGGTGCTGGCTGGTGGCTCTACCAGGCTTTTTTCGCAGGCGGCAAGGGCGCCCGCGAAGCTGCAGCAGTCGCTGTCACCATTGCCGAGGCACAGCGCAAGGACGTGCGCATCGAGCTCACTGCCAACGGCACGGTCACGGCGCTGTCCACCGTCGAGGTGCGGCCGCAAATTTCCAGCGTGGTGCGCGAGGTGCATGTCCGTGAAGGGCAGATGGTCAAGCCCGGGGACCTGCTGTTCACCCTCGACACGCGCATGGACGAGGCCAACCTTGCCCAGGCCCGTGCCACGCTCGCGCAGAACCAGGCTGATCTGGCCGATGCCCGGCGCCAGCTGGCGCGCAGCGAAGACTTGCTCAAGCGCAATTTCATTTCCGCCAGCGCGGTCGACACGGCTCGCGCCAAGGTCGCCAACCTCGAAGGCCTGATCCGCGCCAACCAGGCCTCCATCGAAGCCAATCGCGTCAGCGTAAGCTACGGCACCTTGCGTGCCACCATCGCCGGCCGCACCGGCGCGGTCACCGCCTTCCCCGGCTCGCTGGTGCAACCTGGCGGCACGGCCTTGCTGACCATCGCCCAGATCGATCCTGTCGCCGTCAGCTTCACCCTGCCGGAACGCGAACTCGCCGCCCTGCAGCAGGCCCTGCGCAGCGGCCCGGTCGACGTCTCGGCCGCCCCCAATGACGGACTGCCGGACACGCTCAAGGGTCAGGTGACCTTCGTCGACAACACCGTCAATCCGCAACTGGGCACCTTGCTGCTGAAAGCGCAGTTCAATAACGCACAGCAGCGGCTCTGGCCCGGCACCTACGTCAACATCCATATCTCCGTGCAGACGCTGCGCGATGTCATCGTCGTGCCGCCCCACGCCGTGCTGACCGGACCGGACAACCGGCTGGTCTATAGCGTGGACGACAACCACAAGGTGCAGGCCAACAAAGTGAAGCTCGTTGCGGTCACGCCGGAGGCTGCCGTGGTCGAAGGCATCCAGCCCGGTACACGCGTAGTGGTCGAAGGCGCACAGAACCTGCGGCCTGGCATGACCGTACGCGAATCGCCGATGCAGCCGGCCTCCGCGCCCGCCGCCAACGGCGCTCGCGGTGAGGGCGGCGCATGAACCTGTCCGAACTGTGTATCCGCCGTCCGGTGATGACGGTGCTCCTGAGCATCGCCATCGTCGTCACCGGGATCCTGCTCTACCCCACCATCCCCATTGCCGCACTGCCGAGCTACAACTCGCCGGTGATCAACGTCTCCGCCTCGCTGCCCGGCGCCAGTCCGGAGACGATGGCAGCTTCCGTCGCTACGCCACTGGAGAAACAGTTCTCCACCATCCCCGGGGTGAGCATGATCACCTCGAGCAGTACCCTCGGCAGCACCAGCATCACCATCGAGTTCTCCAACGATCGCGACATTGACGCCGCCGCGGTCGATGTCCAGGCCGCACTGTTCCGCGCCCAGCGTAGCCTGCCCGAGGAGATGACCAATCCGCCGTCGTACCGCAAGGTCAATCCGGCCGACCAGGCCGTCCTGCTGCTCGCCATCAACTCGCCGTCGATGAGCCTGTCCGATCTCAGCGCGTATGCGGACAACCTTATCTCGCCGAGCCTCTCCACCCTGCCGGGTGTCGCGCAGGTTTCGGTCTTCGGGCAAAAGAAATACGCCGTGCGCGTGCGCGTGAAGCCCGATGCGCTGGCCGCGCGCGGCATGACGCTCGATGAACTGGCCACCGCGCTGCGCGATGCCAACGCCAACACCCCGGTCGGCACGCTCGACGGCGACCGCCAGACCATGACCATCCAGGCCAACCGCCAGTTGGCCAATGCCGAAGCCTTCGCCCACATCATCGTCAGCAGCCGCAATGGGCAGCCGGTGCGCCTGAGCGATGTGGCCGAAGTGCAGGACAGCGTGGACGTCATCAAGACCGGCAGCTGGGTCAATGGCGAACGCTCCATCGTGCTCGGCGTGCAGCGCCAGACTGATGCCAACACCGTGGCCGTGGTCGACGCCGTGCTTGCGGAACTGCCGCGCCTGCGCGCGCAGCTGCCAGGCTCGGTCGACCTGCGCGTGCGCAATGACCGCTCGCAGTCGATCCGCGATTCGATCCACGAAGTGCAGTTCACCCTGGCCCTGACTGTCGTACTGGTGGTGATGGTGATCTTCCTGTTCCTGCGGCGCGCCGCAGCGACGATCATTCCGACACTCTCCCTGCCGATCTCCATCATCGGCACCATCGCCCTGATGAAGTGGTTCGGCTACAGCCTGAACAACGTCTCCCTGCTCGGCATTACGCTCGCCGTTGGCCTGGTAGTGGACGACGCCATCGTCATGCTGGAAAACATCGTGCGCCACATCGAGAACGGCATGTCGCCGCTGCGCGCGGCGTTAGTCGGCTCGCGCGAGGTTGGCTTCACCATCGTGTCGATCTCGCTGTCACTGGTGGCCGTCTTCATTCCGGTGTTCTTCATGCCGGGCGTGATCGGCCTGCTGTTCCACGAATTCGCCGCCGTCGTGTCGCTGGCGATTCTCGTCTCCGCAGTCGCCTCGCTGACCGTGGTGCCCATGCTGTGCAGCCGCTACCTGCGCGCCGACAACGTGCCGATCGACGATTCACACCAGCATGACGGTACCGCGCCAGCCGCGCATGCCAATCCGGCAGCTGCACAGAAACCTTCCCTCGCACTGCGTTCGACCCAATGGTTCGAGGACGGCTTCAAGGCTACCCTGCGTCTCTATACGCGCGGGCTCGACTGGTGTCTCGCGCATCGGCGCACGGTGCTGGTCGGCGCGCTCGGTACCTTCATCATTACCGGCCTACTGTTCGCCGCGATTCCCAAGGGCTTCTTCCCGCAGGAAGACATCGGCCAGATCCGTGCCACCATCGAAGGTCCACAGGACATCGCGTATCCCGCCATGGTCACGCGCGCCCACGAAGCCGCCGACATCATCCGCAAGCATCCTGCCGTCGCCAGCGTCGTGGTCGCGATTGGAGGTGGCGGATCCACCGGCAACAACACGGCCCGCATGTTCATCGACCTGAAGCCCCATGGCCAACGCCCCAAGATGCCGGCCGTGCTCGAATCGATGCGCAAGGAAATGCGCAAGCTTCCCGGGTTGAACGTATTCTTCTCGCCCATCCAGAACCTGCAGCTTGGCGGCCGCCCCAGCAAGAGCCAGTACCAGTACACGCTACAGAGCGTGCAGGCCGACGCCCTGCAGGGATGGGCCGACCAGCTGATGAGCAAGATGCGCGCAGATCCGGTATTCCGCGACGTCACCAGTGATGCCCAGCTCTCCGGCCTCGAAGCGCAGCTGATCATCGATCGCGACAAGGCCAACACGCTTGGCGTCAGCATGGCCGAAGTGCGTACCGCGCTCTACAGCGCTTTTGGCGAACGCCAGGTCTCGACCATCTATGGCCCCAGCGACAGCTACCAGGTCATCCTGCAAGCCAGCGACCCAGACCGCCGCGACGAAAGCGCCTTCGGCAAGATCTATGTCCGCAGCGATGCCGGCGGGCTCGTGCCGCTCATGGCCTTCGCCACCTCGGAGCGCCGCGCCGGTCCGGCCGCCGTCAATCACCAGGGCCAGCTGCAGGCCATTACCGTCGCCTTCAACCTCGCCCCGGGCGCAGCGCTTGGCGATGCCTCGGCCAAGATCGACGCCTTCAAGGCCCAGCTCGGCATGCCCGCCTCCATCATCACCAGCTACGGGGGCGATGCGGCAGTCTTCCAGTCCTCGCAGGCCACGCAGATCGTGCTGCTGATCGGCGCCATCGCCGTCATCTACGTCCTGCTCGGAGTGCTGTACGAAAGCTATATCCATCCCCTCACGATTCTGGCCGGGCTGCCTTCCGCCGCCATCGGCGCATTGCTCACGCTGTTCGCGTTCCGCGTCGAACTCTCGCTCATCGCCGTGATCGGCATTCTGATGCTGATCGGCATCGTCAAGAAGAACGCCATCATGATGATCGACTTCGCCCTCGATGCGCAGCGCACCCGCCAGATGCCCCCGGCCGAAGCCATCCGCACCGCGTGCATCCTGCGCTTTCGGCCGATCATGATGACCACGCTTGCCGCCGTCATGGGCGCACTGCCGCTCGCCATCGGCCTCGGCCCCGGTGCCGAACTGCGCCAGCCACTCGGCCTCGCGGTGGTCGGTGGCCTGATCTTCTCGCAGCTCGTGACGCTGTTCATCACGCCGATCATCTACCTCGCACTCGACCGCT
Source organism: Burkholderiaceae bacterium (assembly GCA_035539795.1). Taxonomy (GTDB): domain Bacteria; phylum Pseudomonadota; class Gammaproteobacteria; order Burkholderiales; family Burkholderiaceae; genus Imbroritus. The sequence goes on along the minus strand of DATLHT010000250.1, from coordinate 134 downwards.
TCTCTGGCAATGGTCCGATCCAGTTGTCGCAGGCGGATCTGGCGGCGGCGCAGACGTCGTCGCATGGGCATTGAGGCATGTGATTTTTCAACAAAAAGCCCGAGGCATACCTCGGGCTTTTTGTTGCCAAGACC
>DATLHT010000249.1:0-2629 GCA_035539795.1 Burkholderiaceae bacterium | reverse complement strand
CGTGCGGCATATTCCTTCTCATCCTTGGCTCGATCTACACGCCCGCGCCTGATTGGGACATCCCGATCAGCCTCATCATGGCAGGGCTCACCTATTGGACGGCACCTTGCAGCCTCAGGGCGCTGCTGGAGCGCAGATGGTGGTTGTTGCCTCCGGCTTTGTTCTTTACCTGGCTCTCGGTTGATGGTTGCTATGCGCTCTATTGGTACCTTGAGGATCGAGAGGCATTGCATGCCATGCGCTCCGCCAATGCGCCAGCGTCGCTGGCGCTCTACGGAATCTGCGGCGTCATCTGGCTTTACCGTGGCAGTCTTCAGGACTTCAAGCGGGAGCTTCGTGCCGCGATCCGATCCCGCTAGGCGCGCCCCGGCAGGTCATTCACTGACGCAAACCCGACGCCTTCCCTCATGAGCCATCCCACGCTGTCCAATCCCATCAACCCGACGCCCGCGGACCTGCGCCTGTGGGCCTACACGCCGGACGCCGAGTATCCCGACGAGATGCCGCAGGACTGGGACTGTGCGTGACCAGCTTCGAACGTGCGCCGCTGCTGCTGGCGTTCGCCGCCGATGCGCGCCGCCCGAACCCCCACTTCTTCCTGTCATGCCTGTACCCATGGCCGGCGACTGCGTCCGCAGCGGGGTGGGGAAACGCGAGATCCCCCGGCTCAAGTCCCTGCTCGCATCGATTCCCGCGGATGGCGATCGTCTGGTTGCACTGTGGGCGCAACGCACCGGGTACCTGCTCACCCATCCCGAGTCGTACGACTACAATCGCTGGGGCTGGGGAGATTTCGCGCTGGACGAGTCCGCGGGCTGACCGGCGTTCCATGCCGGCGCTGCTTCGCGGTTCGACCAGGGCGTAGACGCTGAGTCGACCTGCTCGCGGCGTCCAGCCTTCGTGCCAGCACTCACCTCTTCCCGGACACCCAAGGACAAGGAAGGCCGATGGATTTCGATGCCATCAGTGCACTGGAAGAACTGCTCCTCGGTGCCTGCCTGCTGCTCGCGCCGGTCCCTCCGCTGGCGCTCGCTGCCCGCGAGGGCCGCCGCCTGGTCGCCGCGGCGCCGGGCATGCTCGGCTTCGCCCTGTTCGTCGTGGCATTCGCCCATCTGCATCTCGCACGCGGCGAGGCCCCGGACATCCTCCAGATGGCGTACAACATCGCATGGGCGCTGGTCTTCCTGGCCCTGCTGCCTTCAGTCCTGAGCCTGCGTAACCGCGCGTGGGGACTGCTCCATCTCATCACATGCATGGGCATGCTGTGGGCCTTCTTCATCGGCGGACTGCTGCTGGCCCGCGACAGTCCCTGATTCCGGAGAAGCCCAATGATCGAACTCCCCGTCAAGGATCCCTGCGACCTGTGCGCGGCCGCCCGCGATGAAGGATGGAAGATCATCGAGGAAGGCGAGCACACGCTCACGGTGATCAATCCCTGGCAGTTCGAAGTGGGCCAGTGCTGCGTCATCACCCGCCGGCACGTGGCCACGCTGCTCGATCTCTCGCAGGCAGAATGCGAGGCGGTGCTGGTGGCGGCCAAGCGGGTCGCCGAGGCGCTGGTCAGGACCTACGATCCGCTCGGCCTGCTGACGTTCCAGAACAACGGTGTCTACAGCGGACAGGAAACACCGCACTTCCATTTCCATGTCGTGCCCCGGCAGCAGGGCAGCGACTGGGGTATCGGCCCACCGCAGCTCGCGACGTTCCAGGACGCGGGACGGCAACGGGGAACGCCACATGACGCGGACGGCGACGCGGAGCGTCGGCAGCGCGTGCTGGCGCCGGCGCAGCAGCTCGCCGATACGGTGGCGCTGATCCGCACGAATCTGCCGGCCTAGGTTGCCGGCTTGCGAGCGGGCATGCGGTATGACGATGATGCCGCTGAAGGAATCCACGCTCCAGGCGCTTCCGGAACGGACCGACATCGACAACGAGACGAAAACAAGGACGGATCATGCGGAAGGACGACTACTGGTTTCCGGTACGGAGCCACGGCTGGGGCTGGGGCCTGCCGGTGCGGTGGCAGGGGTGGCTCGTCTACGGCTTGGCGTTCGCGCTGCTCGCGTCGATCTTCTTCGTCTTCCCTCCGGCCACGCATGGCGTGCCTTTCCTGGTCGGCACCTGGACCGTGATCCTCGCGCTTGTGGCCGTGTGCTGGCTCAAGGGCGAGCCTTTGCCATGACGTTGAAGCCCGCACAGCCCGCACGCAGGCCGCGACTTTCCCCGGAACAGGTGCTCCCATGGTGATTCCGCGCAAACAGGCCCTGATCGGCGGCATCACCGCCATCGCCTTCGTGATCGCATTGCAGTCCTTCAACAGCTTCGGCTGTTATGACCACACGCTGCTGACCTTCCTGCTGGTGCTGGCGATGTTCGTCCTGCTGCCGTTGCTGCCGGCCTTCATCTCGTTGCTGACCGCCAATCCGCTGCGCGCGGTCGGGGCCTGCCTGCTGTTCGCACCATGGCTGGTGTTCGCCTACTACACCGATTGCATCCGGCCATACCAGGGCGGTGGCGCATCGATGATCTACGTGGCGGTGCTGCTGTGGGGCACGCCGTGCGCCATCGCGGGCGCCCTGCTTACCGGACCGGTGATGCGGCTGTTCGGACTGTCGGTGGCGCCGCGCCG
>DATLHT010000248.1:0-2521 GCA_035539795.1 Burkholderiaceae bacterium | reverse complement strand
TCGCCGTGCAGTTCCTGCACTGACGGTTGTCAGGCGGCAATCTGGACGACTTGCTGCCGCCTGCAGGCGATGCTTCGCCACCACCAGATTGCGCGGCACGCGGGGTGCTACCGGTGGCGGCCACGGGTGACTGAGGACGGGCCGCGGGTCCGTAGTGGCTCTGCGCTACACAGCGGCGCCCGCTCGACTGCACGGCGTTGCAGGCATCCTCGGCGGCTTTGTACGCCTGTTGTGCCGAAATTCGGTCAACACCCATGCCAGGGCAACGTCCGTCGATCATGTCCAAAGTCATCTTGGTCATGAACATGTTCGTTTCGGTTGAAGCAGTCACCGAGGAGGCGTTGGCGGGCACTCGGGTTGCGTCGACCGTCCGTCTCATGGCCTCGCATTGCTGACTGGAAAGTCGTCCACCCGCAGAACGCGGCCCTTCCGGCGAGCTGCCCCCGCCAGGCCCATCAAGCTCGCGCGAGTAGCCATCCCAGTCGGCCATCAACTTGTTGTACTCTGCGGAGAAGAGTTCGAACCATCTCTGATTTTTGCTCGCTTCCGGCTCACTATCTCCCCAGCGAGAGCACGGACGGGACTGAGTCTGGCAGTACGACCGTAGCTGACTGCGATTCCTTTCATTGCTTTCGTACGTAGTCTTCATCAGCGGATCGTTGGCCATGCAGCGCTGAGCAACGCGATTGACCATGTCATAGAAGTCGAAATCGAAGGTGCCAAGGCCGGCATAACGTTCGATGTTTGCGGCGCTGAGCACCTGTTCGACCTTGGCAATGTTGCGTGCGCAAACCGACGAGTGGCGACTGCTCTCCTTGGTGAATGTCGATGGTTTTGGAGAAGGTCTGCTGTCGGGGCTTACCGTGCCGCTTCCCGAATCGCCTGCCATCTGGCGGGCCACTGTGGCTGCGAGTTGGTGGTTCGGGAACCGTCCTATCAGCGCCCGCTGCACTTCACGAGCGCGAGTGGGATCACCCTGGGTGTTCAGCTCGTCGGCCCTGGCGAAAAGCTGGCCGGGGTTCATGGTCTGCAGGCTGGCGCGGAACTGCTGCTCAACCCGTGCAGCCTCATCGATTTTTTTCTGTGCCGCTTCTTGGGCAGCCACGCGCTGCCTTTCGGCTTCACGCTGTTTCTCGGCCTGCACCAGATCGGCCTCGCGTTTCACGCGCTCCAGCGTGGGCTCAAGCGCTTGCTTGACCGCCGCGACATCGGCGGCATGCTGCCGGGCATAGTTGTCGAATGCGGTGATGAGCGGACCCGCCTTTTCCACCCACAAGCTGCCGCAGCTTCCGTTGCAAGGCAAATGCTTCAGCCCGTCGAAGTAGTTGCCGGTTGGAGAGGGCCGCTGTTCTGAGACGCAAGGCTGACGGTCAAGTCCGCACGCGGGCAGGAGGCTGTACCGTAGCTCCTGGTAGTAGTCCTTGGGGAAGTACGAGACCATTGGGTCGATGGCGTTCTCCTTGGGCTCCAGAGGCTCCGCGCGCGCCACGTTTCTCGCATAGAAGGTGCCATCCCAGGAAAACGACTCGGACTTGCTGTCGCGGTAGATGCCGGGAGCCTGACTGGTGAAAACGGCGTGCCCGAGGGCTCGGCCGTAGAAGTACCATGCCTCCGTGCTGCCCACCGTCTCCATCTTGTCGTTGCGGGAGATGTACTTCCCTGGGCCAAGAGTCATGCCCTCGACGCACCCGCCCTCCCAACTGTCGCGGGACACGCTAGCGACGATGAGTTCTTTCGAGTTTGGACCGCGCTCCTTGCGGATGACACCGCAGCCCTCGCGCGTCTTGGCGACGAACTCGCCCGACTGAAGCTGGCGCATGCGGGCCATGTCGTCTGCACTGACTTGCGCACTGGCCGGCATCCCGGCCACCGTCATGCCCAGCCAGAAGGCGGCAACAGCCTGTGCGCGATAACTCGTCCCGCGAATCGCACGCGCCATGAACGCGGCCAAGAGCAAAAATCGGGCACGACCCGAACCGTCAATCACTCGCATCGGAAATCCCTCCATCCAAATCGCCTCTTCTCCGCACGCGAGTGTCTGCGCGGTCGACTGCGACAGCATCCCTCGATTGGAGTATTGACTCCTGCTTACCCTTCTTCAATTTCGCAGCAATCAGGAAGTCCGAACAGCGTCTATCGCCCCCTTGAAAGCGTTGCGCTCGAACGAGGACAGTCCCCGGATGTAGCAGTACACAGTGCTCTCCAAGCATGCCCGGTCTGCTTCAGAATCGCCCAGGTCGGCACACCAGCACGCGCGGACTCGGTCACCAGGCCCGCGCGCAGGCGGTGCGCCTAATAGCCCTGCAACTCAACCCCGAACGCTACCAGCCTCGCCCGCAAGACAGCATTGACGGCAGGCCCCCTCAAACCAGCACCCAGATGCCCGTTCGGGCGAGATTCGCGGGGCCCGCTGGTCGGAGTTCGATGCCACGCTCAGCAACTGGACGATCCCCCCGGAGCGCATGAAGGCCGGGCGCGAGCACCGCGTGCCCTTGTCGAGCCGGGCCACCGAAGTGCTGCG
>DATLHT010000247.1:0-1537 GCA_035539795.1 Burkholderiaceae bacterium | reverse complement strand
GGGGACGAAGACCAGGTTTTCCGGTCCGGTGTAGTTTGCGCTCGGACGGATGATTTTCCCGTCGATGCGCTGCTCGATGATGTGCGCGCTCCAGCCGCTGGTGCGGGCAATGACGAACAGCGGCGTGAACATCGCGGTCGGTACGCCCATCATGTGATAGCTAACGGCGCTGAACCAGTCCAGATTCGGGAACATCTTCTTGATGTCCCACATCACCGTTTCCAGGCGTTCGGCAATGTCGTACATCTTGGTGCTGCGCTGCTCGTCGGATAGTTCCCTGGCCACCTGCTTGATCACATCGTTGCGTGGATCGCCCACGGTGTAGACCGGATGGCCAAAGCCGATGACCACTTCCTTGCGCTCCACCCGTGCCTTGATGTCGGCCTCGGCCTCATCCGGCGTTTCATAGCGTTTCTGCACTTCAAACGCCACCTCGTTGGCGCCGCCGTGCTTGGGACCACGCAGTGCGCCGATGGCGCCGGCGATGCAGGAATGCAGATCGCTGCCGGTGCCGGCGATCACCCGGGCGGTGAAGGTGGACGCATTGAACTCGTGCTCGGCGTACAGAATCAGCGAGGTGTGCATGGCGCTGACCCAGGAATCGCGCGGCTTTTCACCATGCAGCAGATGCAGGAAGTGGCCACCAATGGAGTCGTCATCGGTTTCGACCTCGATGCGCTTGCCGTTGTGGCTGTAGTGGTACCAGTACAGCAGCATCGAACCGAGCGAGGCCATCAACTTGTCGGCGATGTCGCGCGCGCCCGGATGGTTGTGATCATCCTTTTCCGGTGCGACGCAGCCCAGCACGGACACACCGGTACGCATCACGTCCATCGGGTGTGCCGACGGCGGCAGCTGCTCCAGCGCGGCTTTCACCGCCGCCGGGACTCCGCGCAGGGCCTTGAGTTTGGCCTTGTAGCCTGCCAGTTCGGCGCGGTTGGGCAGCTTGCCGTGCACCAGCAGATAGGCGATTTCCTCGAATTCGCTGGCTTTGGCGAAGTCGAGGATGTCGTAGCCGCGGTAGTGCAGATCATTGCCGGTGCGGCCGACCGTGCACAGCGCCGTGTTGCCTGCGGCCGTGCCACTGAGCGCAACGGATTTCTTGGGTTTGAAGGTGACAGCGGATTCGGACATTGCAGGAACCTCGGGATGATCGGAGTCGTTACTTCTTCGACGCGAACAGCGCATCCAGCCGCTGCTCGAAATCGTGGTAGCCGATGCGCTCGTACAGTTCCTCGCGCGTCTGCATGTGATCGATGACGTTTTTCTGGTGGCCGTCGCGGCGGATCGCCGTGTACACGGCTTCGGCGGCCTTGTTCATGGCGCGGAACGCCGACAGCGGATACAGCACGATGCCCACGCCTGCCGTCTTCAGCTCTTCGACGGTGAACAGCGGTGTCTTGCCGAACTCGGTGATGTTGGCGAGCACCGGCACCTTCACCGCATCGACGAAGCGACGGTAGGTCGGCAGGTCGTAGGCCGCTTCGGCAAAGATGCCGTCGGCGCCCGCCTCGACACAGGCGATGGCGCGCTCGAT
>DATLHT010000246.1:0-8632 GCA_035539795.1 Burkholderiaceae bacterium | reverse complement strand
TCGATGATGATCTCGCCGAAGCGGGTCAGCTCAATCGCGCCTTTGAGCCATTCGCTGTTCGGCAGCAGGCCGATCTGCACGAAGATGCCTTCCAGTTCGACGAGATGTTCTTCGCCGCTGTTGCGGTCCTTGTAGACCAGGCCGGTTACCTTCTGGCCATCGCCCTTGACCTCGGTGGTCTGGGCCATGACGTGCGTGGTGACGTTCGGCAGGCTCGCCAGCTTGCGCTGCAGCACGGCATCGGCGCGCAGTTCGCCGGCGAACTCGAGCAGCGTCACGTGCGAGACGATGCCGGCGAGGTCGATGGCGGCTTCCACGCCGGAGTTGCCGCCGCCGATCACGGCTACGCGTTTGCCCTTGAACAGCGGGCCGTCGCAGTGCGGGCAGTAAGCCACGCCGCGGCCGCGGTATTCCTGCTCGCCCGGCACGTTCATTTCGCGCCAGCGTGCGCCGGTCGAGAGGATGACGGTCTTGGCCTTGAGCGAGGCGCCGTTCTCGAACTTCACTTCATGCAGCTCGCCTTCCTTGGCGGCCGGCACCAGGGCGCTGGCGCGCTGCAGGTTCATGATGTCCACGTCGTAGGCGCGCACATGTTCCTCGAGGGCGCGGGCCAGCTTGGGCCCTTCGGTTTCCTTCACCGAAATGAAGTTCTCGATGGCCATGGTGTCGAGCACCTGGCCGCCGAAACGCTCTGCTGCCACGCCGGTACGGATGCCCTTGCGCGCTGCGTAGATGGCGGCTGCCGCGCCGGCGGGACCGCCGCCGACCACGAGCACGTCGTACGGGGCCTGGGCATTCATCTTCTCGGCATCGCGCGTGGCGGCACCGGTATCGAGCTTGGCGAGGATTTCCTCGACGCCCATGCGGCCCTGGCCGAATGGTTCGCCGTTCAGGTAGATGCTCGGCACGGACATGACCTGGCGCTGCTCGACTTCGCTCTGGAACAGCGCGCCGTCGATGGCGACATGCTTGATGCGCGGATTCAGCACGGCCATGAGGTTGAGCGCCTGGACGACGTCCGGGCAGTTCTGGCACGACAGCGAGAAATAGGTTTCGAAGCTGTAGTCGCCGTCGAGCGATTGAATGCGTTCGATGACATCGGCTTCGAGTTTCGACGGGTGGCCGCCGACCTGCAGCAACGCCAGCACCAGCGAGGTGAACTCGTGCCCCATCGGGATGCCGGCGAACCGCAGGCTGATGTCGCCGCCAATGCGGTTGAGGGCAAACGAGGGGCGGCGTGCGTCGGCGCCGTCGGTACGCAAGGTGATCTTGTCGCTCAAGCTGACGATGTCGTTGAGCAGGCCGAGCAGCTCCTGCGACTTGGCGCCGTCGTCGAGGGACGCGACGATCTCGAACGGTTGGGTGACCTTTTCGAGGTAGGCCTTCAACTGGGTTTTAAGATTGGCATCCAACATGGCAACTTGATCCTTGTGCAAAATTCGGAGACGCGATCAAAGTGGTCTGGCAATACAGCCAGATCGGCTCAAGACACTTTGATGGCGTCTCCTGGAAACAAAAACGCCCGGACGGTTCGCGCCCGGGCGATCGTCCAACGGAAGCCGGATAGGCTTCCGCTGAGAGACTGCTAACGATCCAGCGCGGCCGCTTAGATCTTGCCGACCAGGTCGAGCGACGGAGCCAGCGTGGCTTCGCCTTCCTGCCACTTGGCCGGGCACACTTCGCCCGGGTGGGAAGCAACGTACTGGGCTGCCTTGACCTTGCGCAGCAGTTCGGAAGCATCGCGGCCCACGCCACCGGCGTTGACTTCGATGATCTGGATCTTGCCTTGCGGGTCGATCACGAACGTGCCACGGTCGGCCAGGCCGGCTTCTTCGATCATCACGTCGAAGTTGCGCGAGATCAGGCCGGTCGGGTCACCGATCATCGGGTACTGGATCTTCTTGATGGTTTCCGAGCTGTCGTGCCAGGCCTTGTGGGTGAAGTGCGTGTCGGTCGACACGGCATAGATTTCCACGCCCAGCTTCTTGAATGCGTCGTAGTTGTCAGCCAGATCGCCCAGTTCCGTAGGGCACACGAAGGTGAAGTCGGCCGGGTAGAAGAACACCACAGACCACTTGCCCTTCAGGTCGGCTTCGCTCACGTCAACGAACTTGCCATTGTGGAACGCGGTGGCCTTGAACGGCTTGACTTCGGTATTGATCATCGACATCTGTGGACTCCTTAATGGGTTGGTTGCGACTACAGAATGAATTCTACCGGCCTCGGTAAGGTAGGTAAAATTGATTGTTAAAATCGTGTTGATTGGTTTTGGCTATGAATGTGCGAGTGAGCACAATCGGGAAAACCAGCGCGTCTCGCAATGCCGGGGCGCGGCACGGGACATTTGCGAAAAATCATATTCTCGTTGAGATTGGGGCGAAAGCAAGTATTTCAAGCCAATGTGCGGGGCTTTCCACCTGCCCCTTCATGGGGTTGTCACACCGCGGTCATCCAATCCGCAAACAATGCAGGCTTCGCTTTCTTGCGTCTGTTCCGTGATCCCGCTCTCCGCCCGCGCCGTTCCCTTGCCATCCCGCCCCGGAGGTTACTGGCGCATGCTGCAGGCGACGAGCATCGGCGTCGGCGTCGTGGCGCTGGCCCTGAGCTGGGCCGCTGCCTTGCACTTGATGGGGTCCGAGGCCCGCCTGCTGGAGGCACTCATGGTGGCGACCAATCTGGACCGGCATGAGATCGCACTCGCCCAGGCCCGCAGTAACTTCCGCATCTGGGGCGCACTGGCGGCGCTTAACCTGATGTTCATCGCCGCGACTTGGAGCGTGGTCCGCAGCATCCGGCGCCAGAAACTGCTGTTCGATGCGCTAAGTCATGCCGATCGCGACAAGCATGCCTTGATCATGCAGCTGGAGGCCGAAAAGGCGCGCGCGCTCGCGCTGGCATCCGACGATCATCTGACCGGACTGCACAATCGCCGCATGTTCAACGAGTTGGCGGCCAGCCACCTGGAAGTGGCGCGCCGCAGTCGCAAGCACTATGCACTGATGTATCTCGACCTGGACCGCTTCAAGCAGATCAACGATACGCTCGGCCATCACGTGGGCGATCTGCTGCTGCATGCTGTCGGACAACGCCTCCGTGCCAGCCTGCGCAAGGCCGACATCGTGGGCCGCATGGGGGGCGATGAATTTGCCGTGCTGGTCACCGAGCTGGATGCCCCGGCGGACATGGAGCGCATCGCGGCCAAGCTGGTCATGCATCTCAGCCAGCCCTATGCCGATCTGGACGGGCACGAGGTCGCGGTCACGCCGAGTGTCGGGATCGCGTTCTTTCCGGGGGATGGCCATGACGTGACGCGGCTGTGCCGGCATGCCGACGCGGCGATGTATGCCTCGAAGCGTCGTGGTCGCGGCCGTTTCACATACTACGATGCCGAGCTCAATGCCAGCGACGATCGCCGCTATGTCCTGGAGCGCCAGCTGCCACGCGCCATTGCGGAAAACGAGTTGGTGCTGCATTTCCAGCCCAAGGTCCGGCTGTCGGACTATCGCGTCGTCGGTCTGGAGGCGTTGGTGCGCTGGGCCCACCCTGACTATGGATTGGTCTATCCGAACGATTTCATCCCGCTGGCCGAACAGTCCGAGCTCATCGTGGAGTTGGGGAACTGGGTCATGCAAGCCTGTTGCGCACAGCAGGCAGCGTGGAAGTCGCAAGGCTTGCCGCTGGTGCCGATGGCGTTCAATGTATCGCCGCGCCAGCTGGGCGACGAGCATCTGCCGGTGCATTTTGCGGCGCAGCTCCAGGCTCATGGCATCGCTCCGGCGGAAGTCGAGATCGAGGTGACGGAGAGCTGCCTGGTCGAGCCATTCGGTACGCCGGCCAACGTCTTGCGTCAACTGGATATGCTTGGGATACGCATCGGTCTCGATGACTTCGGTAGCGGGTTCTCGAGCCTCAGCCAGATCCGACATTTTCCCATTGGCACGATCAAGATCGACCGGTCATTCATCAACGATATCCGCAGCAGCAAGGATGTCGGCGTAATCGTGACTTCCATCATCACGCTCGCGCACAATCTGAACATGCGGGTTGTTGCAGAAGGTGTTGAACTGCGCGACCAGCTGGTTGACCTCAAGATGGCTGGTTGCGATGAAGTGCAAGGGTATTACATGAGCCGGCCGGTGGATGGGAGCGAGGCCGCCCGGCTCCTGCTGCAGGGAATCATCATTCCCGCGTAACGCTGCTTCTCAGTTCGGTTTGATCGCCACCTTCAGCACACCATCCCGCTGGTTGGCGAACAGGTCATAAGCATCGACGATATCGTCGAGCGCATAGTGGTGTGTCACCAGTACTCCAAGGTCGACCCGCCCAGATTCCACGACGTTCATCAGCCGACGCATGCGCTCCTTGCCGCCCGGACACAGGGCGGTATTAATCTTGTGATCGCCCAGGCCGGCCGCGAAGGCATCCAGGGGGATGGTCAGGTCGCCCGAGTACACCCCCAGGCTGGACAAGGTGCCGCCAGGCTTGAGAACGCGCAGCGCCGATTCGAACGTCGACTGCAGCCCCAGTGCTTCGATCGATGCATCGACGCCGCGGCCGCCCGTCAACTTCATCACTTCGTCCACGACATCGCACGTCTTGAAATTGAGCGTGACGTCCGCTCCCATTTTCCGCGCAATTCCGAGACGATGATCGTTGCCGTCCACTGCAATGATCGTGGTGGCGCCCATCAGGCGGGCGCCGGCGGTCGCGCATAGGCCGATTGGTCCCTGTGCGAACACGATGACCGTGTCGCCGATCCTGATATTGGCATTCTCTGCGCCCTTGAAGCCTGTCGACATGATGTCCGGGCACATGAGAACCTGCTCATCAGTCAGGCCGTCTGGAATGGGGGCGAGATTGGCTTGCGCGTCAGGGACGAGGACGTATTCTGCCTGTGTGCCATCGATCATGTTGCCGAACCGCCAGCCGGCCGTGGCTTTGTAGCCATGGCAGCCGCAGCGGCCGCTGGGAATCAGATAGCTGCCGTCCTGCGAGGGGACGCCGTCCTGGCTTGGATAGGATGTAAAGGTCGGGCAGATGGCGCCGGCGATAACGCGTTGGCCCTCCGTGTAGCCTTGGACCGCGCTACCCAGTTTTTCGATCACGCCGACCGGTTCGTGCCCGACGGTCAGGCCTTTCGCGACTGGATACTCGCCTTTCAAAATATGGATGTCGGTCCCGCAGATGGTGGTGGTCGTGATGCGTACGAGTGCATCGTTGGGACCCACGTCGGGAATGCGCTTGTCGGCGAGTTCGATACGGCCGGGCTCGACAAATACGGCTGCTTTCATCATGGCGGACATGAACACCTCCTGTGGAAATCATCATCAATGAAGACTGCACAGGAAAGCTTAGTCACGCCGCGCTGCAGGCGATACCGATTAGATCAAACAAACACTGAATACTACGCAGGGGGTGCTGTGCTCTGTGGCCCAGTTGCGTCGCTTTTGCTGCTGCGCTGCACGCCCATGGGCGAACGCGCCGATTCAGGGCCGGCGAGGCAGCCTCAGCAAATGCGATGCAGTGAGTGATGCAAATTTCACCTTACATCAGGATGATGTCGTACTGTTCCTGATAGAACGTCGATTCGACCTGCAGCGAGATTGGCTTGCCAATGAAATCGCCGAGCATGGCAAGGTGCTGGCTTTCTTCTTCGAGCAGCACGTCGATGACGCCCTGCGATGCGAGGATGCGGAACTCGCGCGGATTGAACTGGCGTGACTCGCGCATGATCTCGCGCAGGATTTCATAGCTGACGGTGCGCGGCGTCTTGACCTGGCCCTTGCCGTGGCACACCGGGCATTGTTCGCACAGCACATGGGCCAGCGACTCGCGCGTGCGCTTGCGCGTCATTTCCACCAGGCCTAGCTGCGAGAAGGTATTGACGGTGATGCGCGTGCGGTCGCGCTGCAGCGCGCGCTTGAGTTCGTTGAGCACCGCCTCGCGGTGGTCGGCATTCTCCATGTCGATGAAGTCGATGATGATGATGCCGCCGAGATTGCGCAGGCGCAGCTGCCGGGCAATGGAGTGCGCGGCCTCGAGATTGGTCTTGAAGATGGTGTCGTCGAAATTGCGCGCGCCCACGTAGCCGCCGGTGTTGACGTCGATGGTGGTCATCGCCTCGGTCTGGTCGATCATCAGGTAACCGCCGGACTTGAGGTCCACGCGCCGCGACAGGGCGCGTTCGATTTCGGTATCGATGTTGTACAGGTCGAAGATCGGGCGTTCGCCGGTGTAGTGCATCAGCCGGGGCAGTACGGCCGGTGTATATTCGACGGCGAATTCGACCAGCATCTGGAAGTTCTCGCGCGAGTCGACCTGGATCGACGAGGTGCTGTCGTTGACGAAGTCGCGCAGCACGCGCTGGGCGAGGTTCAGGTCCTGGAACAGCAGGCTCGGTGCGGGCAGCGTCGTGGCGTTGTGGCGGATGGTGCCCCAGATCTTGCGCAGGTAGGCGACGTCGTTCGCCAGTTCCTCATCGCTGGCTTCCTCGGCGATGGTACGCACGATGAAGCCGCCGCGCTCGTCAGGGGGAATCAGGTTCTGGAGGCGCTGGCGCAGATGTTCGCGGCCGGCTTCGCTCTCGATCTTCTGTGAAATACCGATATGCGGATCCTGCGGCAGGTAGACCAGTGTGCGCCCGGCAATGCTGACCTGCGTGGACAGGCGCGCGCCCTTGGTGCCGATGGGATCCTTGATGACCTGTACCGTTAGCGCCTGCCCTTCGAACAGGATTTTCTCGATCGGTATTTGCGGTGCTTGGGCGCTCTGCGTGCTGTCGCGCGGCTGCCAGATGTCGGCGACGTGGAGAAACGCGGCACGCTCCAGGCCGATATCGATGAAGGCCGACTGCATGCCCGGCAGGACACGCACGACCTTGCCGAGATACAGGTTGCCAACCAGTCCACGCGTGAGCGTGCGCTCGACATGCAGTTCCTGCACGGCTGCCTGCTGGACGATGGCGACACGGGTTTCCTGCGGCGTGATATTGACGAGGATATCTTCGGACATGAGGACGGATGGTGAGCGGATGGCAATCAGGATCCGGAAAACCTGCTGCGGGTGCGGCATGCACATGGCATGCGACCGACAATTACAGGCCGGAACAGTCACTTCATGCGGATCGCCTCTCCTATTGGCAGTGGACGCCCGAAAGTCCGAGCAGGCGTGTGGTTTCGAAAAGTGGCAAGCCCATGATACCTGAATAGCTGCCGGCAATCCGTTCGGTAAATCCCGCAGCACGGCCCTGGATGCCATAGGCGCCGGCTTTGCCGAAAGGCTCGCCGGATGCGACGTAACGCGCAATGGTGTCGTCGTCGAGCGGGGCGAAGGTGACGTCAGAAACGGAGAGTGCAGTGTGCATGCTGCCCTGCGTGTCGATCACCGCAACGGCAGTCAATACCTGGTGCGTGCGCCCGGCCAGCTGACGCAGCATACGTGCGGCATCGGCCGCATCAGCGGGTTTGCCGAGGATGTGGTGGTCGAGCGCCACCGTGGTGTCGGACGCTAGCAGTGGCGCTGGTGGCAGCCCGCGGCGTTGCAGGCGCTCGCGTGCCGTTTCGGCCTTGAGACGACAGACGCGCTGCACATACTGCTCGGCGCTTTCGCCGGGCAGCACGGTTTCCAGCGCTTCCGCGTCTTCTTCGGCATCGGGCAACAGCAGCTCGAAGCGGACGCCGATCTGGCGCAGCAGTTCCTGGCGGCGCGGGCTTTGCGAGGCGAGGTAGAGGATGTCGCTCATTGCCGGATGTGGTGGATGATCACACGCGATGATAGGGGTGATTGCGCGTGATGGACCATGCGCGGTACAGCTGCTCTGCCAGCAGTACCCGCACCATGCCGTGGGGCAGCGTCAGGCTGGACAGGCGCAACAGCATGTCGGCACGCTGCTTCAGCGCCGGATCGAGGCCGTCGGCGCCGCCGATCAGCAGGGCCACGTCCCCGCCTTCGCGCTGCCAGCCGGTCAGTGCGTCGGCCAGTTGCACGGTCGACCAGTCCTTGCCGCGCTCATCGAGCGCGATGATGCGGCACTGTTTGGGCAGCGCGGCTTCGATGCGCGCCGCTTCCAGCTGCATCACCGTGGCGGCGGTGCGGCTGGAGGAGCGTTGCTCGGGACGGATTTCCTTGAGAACGATGCGCAGCTCCGGCGGCATGCGCTTGGCATACTCGTCGAACCCCTGTTCGATCCACGCCGGCATCTTGTGGCCGACGGCGACGATCAGCAACTGCATCGTGCGGGTCGCGCGGGATCAGGCGCTGCGGGTGGTCCGCTTACGCGCTGCCGGGGCAGCGGCCGTGACGCGCACTGCAGTCTTGCGGGCTGGCGTTTTACCAGCTGCGGTCTTGCCTGCCACGGCCTTGCGTGCCGGGGTCTTCCGTGCGGGAGCGGTGCCTGCCGCACCAGTGCGCGGCGCGGTCTTGCGTGCTGGCTTGGCCGGGGCATCGTTTTCGTGGCCCATCGGCTCGGAGAACTCGGCCATGCCTTCCGGCAGCCGGGCCATCGCCGGGCGAGCGGTCGTGCGGCGCGTGGTCAGTGGCTTGCGGGCATTGTCTTCCTCACCGCCATCGTCGTCGGATTCGCTGGCCTTCGGCAAGCCCTTGGCCGCGCTGCCGAGCTTGATACGCACCGGCT
>DATLHT010000245.1:0-5332 GCA_035539795.1 Burkholderiaceae bacterium | reverse complement strand
CCGCTGGTGCTTTGGAGCCTAGCCACGAAGGCCAACTCGCTACCGGTGTTCCGCGACGGGTCGCACTATGTGATCAACGTCCTGTCCGCTGCTCAGGTCGATCTGTGCAAGCGCTTTTCGACCTTGCACGGTGACCGCTTTGCCGGTCTTGACTATCAGCTCAGCGAACATGGCCTGCCGGTCCTGCACGAGGCGCTTGCCTGGTTTGAATGCCATAACCGCAGCCGCTACGACGAGGGCGACCATGTCATCTTCGTCGGCGAAGTCGAACGCTGCGGCATCCATGACGCCGCCGGCGCGCCTCTGGTTTTCCAGGCCGGACAGTTCGGCACGTTGCTGCCACTCGCCGGCAATTGATCTCACATCCTCTGCATGCCCATCGGTGGCATGCGCTTTGACTGCCAAGGAGCCAATCATGGGTCAGACCATCCGTATCCCGTCCAAGGACGGCAGCTTTAACGCCTACCTCGCCGTGCCCGCCAGCGGACGGGGCCCGGGCATCGTTATGTGCCAGGAGATCTTCGGCGTGAACGGCACCATGCGCACACTGGCCGACCAGTATGCGCGCGAAGGCTATGTGGTGCTGGTGCCCGACCTGTTCTGGCGCATCGAACCCGGTGTCGAACTCGACTACTCACCGGAAGGCTGGAAGCGCGCGTTTGATTTTTTCCAGAAGTACGACCAGAACAAGGGCGTGGAAGATATCGCCGCCACGGTGGCGGCACTGCGCCAGCGTCCCGAGCTGGATGACATCGCCAATGTCGGCGTGATCGGCTACTGCCTGGGCGGCAAAATGGCCTACCTGGCGGCGTGCCGCTGCGACGTGGCCTGTTCGGTCGGCTACTACGGCGTGGGCATCGAGCAGGCGCTCGACGAAGCGGACAACATCCAGGGACGTCTCGTGCTGCACCTGGCCGGTGAGGACGAGTACTGCCCGCCGGAAGCCCGTGCGCAGATCGCCGCCAAGCTGGCGACGCTGCCCAAGGCCGAAGCATTCTCGTATCCAGGCGTCGACCACGCGTTCGCCCGTCCGAATGGCGAGCACTACGACAAGGGGGCCGACGAAGTGGCCTATGCGCGTACCCTCGCCGCCCTGAAGAGCGAGATCGGTCCGCGCTGATCCCAGTGCGATGAAGGCGGTTGGCTCGCCCGGATGCAGCCTCCGCCTTCAGCGGAGCGCCAGCGTCCCCAGCCGCCCGACCATGGCGCCAAGTGCCGGCGCCAGTTGAGCGTCGAAGTCGGCTTCACTTCGCGCCTGATAGGACGCGCTGCAACTCATCACGTACAGATCATCTTCCCCGGCCACGCGGAATGCCACCGCACAGGCATGCACGGCCGGATGCCACTCGCGGAACGAACCCGCATACCCCAGTTCCGCTGCGGTCTGGATAGCGCGCCGCGCCGTCTCACCTTCCACAGCCCACTGTTCGGGATATGCCTGCGCATAGTCCCGCAGCAGCGCCTCGCGCCGCAGTTCCGGCATGGCGGCCAGGTAGGCCCGCCCCATGGAACTCGACAACAGCGATAAGCGCGAACCCACGCCGAGCACGAGCGAGGACCCGGCATGGCTGCGGATAGATTCAAGGTAGACCATCTCCAGCCGATCGCGTTTCCCGAGCGAAATCGATACGCCATGCTGCTGTGCAAACGCCACCATGTGTGGCCGCGCCAGTGCAATCAGTCCGGAAGACGCCAGGTAGGCATACCCCAGCGCCAGGACACCAGCATCCAGACCATATTTACCCAGGGCCGCGTCATAGCGCAGATAGCCCAAGGAAACGAGCGTGCTGGCCAGGCGATTGACCGTTGCCTTGGGCAGGCCCGTGCGCTTCACGAATTCACGGTTGCCGAGCAGCGTATCGCCCGGCTGATAACAGCGTAGCAAGGCCAGCCCACGCGCCAGTGCGGTCACGAAGTTGGGATCATTCTCGGTCAGGCCGGCCGGATCGGGGAGGAACAACATCCGTCCCGCAGCAGAATCGTGTGTGGACATGCGCCAGTTTCACCGTAATAGAAAGATTTCCGATATACTACATCAACGAAACATTGTTCCGCAATACGGAACTACATTCCCCCAACACAACCGCTTTTATTCACCCGAGACCGCCGCACGAAGGAGAGACGCATGGCAGCACCCGCAACATTCCATTGGTCCGACCCCCTGCTGCTCGACCAGCAGCTGACCGAAGACGAACGCATGGTGCGCGATGCCGCGGCCGCCTACTGCCAGGACAAGCTGGCACCCCGCGTGCTTGAGTCTTTCCGGCATGAACGGACGGATGCCTCGATTTTCCGGGAAATGGGTGAACTGGGCCTGCTGGGCCCGACGATCCCTGCACAGTATGGCGGCCCCGAACTGAATTACGTCAGCTATGGGCTGATTGCCCGCGAAGTCGAGCGCATCGATTCGGGTTACCGTTCAATGATGAGCGTCCAGTCCTCGCTGGTGATGGTGCCAATCCACGCCTTCGGCAGCGAAGCGCAAAAGCAGAAGTACCTCCCCAAGCTGGCCAGCGGCGAGTGGATCGGCTGCTTCGGCCTGACCGAACCTGATCACGGCTCCGACCCCGGCTCGATGGTCACGCGTGCCAAGCGCGTGCAAGGTGGCTTCTCGCTGAGCGGTGCCAAGATGTGGATCACCAACTCCCCGATCGCCGATGTGTTTGTCGTGTGGGCCAAGCTGATGGACGACGATGGCACCGATGCGATCCGCGGCTTCATTCTCGAAAAGGGCTGGAAGGGCCTCTCTGCGCCCGCCATCCATGGCAAGGTCGGCCTGCGTACTTCGGTCACCGGCGAGATCGTGCTCGACCAGGTATTCGTGCCGGAAGAGAACCTGATGCCCGGCGTGCGCGGCCTGAAAGGCCCGTTCACCTGCCTGAACTCCGCGCGCTACGGCATTGCATGGGGTGCGCTCGGTGCGGCCGAAGCCTGCTGGCACACTGCACGCCAGTATGTACTCGACCGCAAGCAGTTCGGCCGGCCGCTGGCGGCCAACCAGCTGGTCCAGAAAAAACTGGCCGACATGCAAACCGAAATCACGCTGGGCCTGCAGGGCTGCCTGCGCCTCGGACGGATGAAGGACGAAGGCACCGCGGCCGTCGAGATCACCTCGATCATGAAACGCAACTCCTGCGGCAAGTCGCTCGATATTGCCCGCCTCGCCCGCGACATGCTGGGCGGCAACGGCATCTCGGACGAGTATGGCGTCATCCGCCACATGGTGAATCTCGAGGTGGTCAACACCTACGAGGGCACGCACGACGTGCATGCCCTGATCCTCGGGCGCGCACAGACGGGTATCCAGGCATTCTCCTGATTCACACGCGCTGTCCGGTCCTCCAAAACAAAGGCCCCGCTTTTGAGCGGGGCCTTTTGCTTTGCCCTGGGAATGACGCAAAGCGCCCGCCCGAGGATATTGCCTTACTTGTTGGGCTGCGGCGTCAGGCGCAGGTACGGGCGCACCGCCTTGTAGCCTTTCGGGAACTTGGCCTTGAGCACCGCCTCGTCCTTCAGCGACGGCACGATCACCACATCGTCCCCGTCCTTCCAGTTGCCTGGTGTTGCCACGCTGTAGTTGTCCGTCAGCTGCAGCGAGTCGATGACGCGCAGCACCTCGTCGAAGTTGCGCCCCGTGCTGGCGGGATAGGTGATGATCAGCCGCACCTTCTTGTTGGGATCGATGATGAACAGCGAGCGCACCGTCACGGTCTCGCTGGCGTTCGGATGGACCATGTCGTACAGCGTCGCCACCTTGCGGTCATGGTCCGCGATGATGGGGAAGTTGACCACCGTGCCCTGGGTCTCGTTGATGTCCTTGATCCACTCGTGATGGGAATCCACCGGATCGACCGACAGCGCGATGGCCTTGACGTTGCGCGCCGCGAACTGCGACTTGAGCTTGGCCGTCAATCCCAGTTCGGTCGTGCACACCGGCGTGAAGTCTGCCGGATGTGAGAACAGGACACCCCAGCTGTCGCCGAGCCATTCATGAAAACGGATGGTGCCCTCGCTTGAATCCTGTTCGAAGTCGGGGGCGATGTCGCCAAGTCGCAATGCCATGTCGTTCTCCAGAAAATCGATGGAACCAGTGTAGAGCGTTTGCGATCCAACCTGAACGACTATAAAGTCACACTGTCATGACGTTTAGTCATATAGCGCCGAGGCCGGCTGGCATATCCGACCTCAGCCACAGGTCGGCCGATCAGCCCCTTGAAAGCGCGAAGGTGGCGCCGCATATGCTTCAAGGATAGACTAACAACTGTGCGGCGCGTGCGCCGGCCCGCGATTACCCATACCCACCAGGAGAAACGAATGTCCGATGTGAAAGCCGTGTTGTCCGATGCTGAAGAACTGCTCAAGCAAGCCGCCTCCACGACCGGCGAAAAAGCAGCCGAGCTGCGCGAACGCGGCATGGGCATGCTGAAGCAGGCTAAGGAAAAAGTGCAGGATCTGCAGGATGCCGTGGTCACCAAGAGCAAGGCTGCGGCACGTGCCACCGATGACTATGTGCACGACCATCCGTGGCGCGCCGTTGGGATTGCCGCTGGCATTGGTCTGGTGGTGGGCCTGCTGCTGAACCGCAAGTAAAAGCGTCACACCAGGACACGGCAGGTTCCGCCACGCGGATGCCGTGCCTGGATACGCCGCTCGAGCTTTGCCTCGGAGGTGGTTTCAAAATGAAGCGATGCGGTTCTGGTTAGGTCGCTAGCTGCACAGGGAATCGAATCGGATCCTGAATGATTTCCATGTGGCTTGCGCGGCGACATGCGCGAACCAGCACATGCGCGCCATGTGAGGATCGTCACAGGCCGTGGATGGGTGCGGTAAGGCGCCGTGTGACACCAAACCGCAAGAATCATTTTGAAACCATCTCCGGGATGAAGCTGAGCCCCTCTGGCCACAGGCTCGCAGGTCTTCCGGCGTGCCTGCTCTTGCAATCGGGACGCCATGCAGGAATCCACTGACTCTCCACGTTTTTTTGACTCGCTGCGCAGCTTGCTGGGCAATGTCGCCGCCATGGCGCGCACCCGGCTCGAGTTAGCCAGTGTCGAACTCGCCGAGGAAAAGGCGCGGCTGATGCAGCAAGCGTTTCTGGGGCTGCTGGGACTGGCGTTCCTGAGCCTCGGGATGATCGCCCTGACGGCACTGGTCGTCATTCTCTGCTGGGATTCCTACCGTTGGCAGGTGCTGGCCGGGCTGGTGGCGTTGTATTTTGGCATCGCCGTCTACTGCCTGCTACGTGTCCGCCGGGAGATGCAGGACCCACCGGTGATGTTCGAAGCCACACTGGCCGAGCTGGACAAAGATCGGGAGGCCCTCAAGTCATGAC
>DATLHT010000244.1:0-1910 GCA_035539795.1 Burkholderiaceae bacterium | reverse complement strand
GGAGTAGGCTGTCGCATCGCCTGCCGGCTTATCGGCCGAGATGGGTGCGAGCAGCGAATCGATATCGAAGGTCAATGCGTCTGGCATGCGGTTCTGCGATCATTGCAGGTGGTATTCGCCCGACATGGGGGCGTCCTTGAGTACTTAGGTCACAGCCAAAGTCCTGGCAAACCAACCGTGCGAAATGGACATTGGTTTGCGCGACAGCTGTTGCATGACCTATATGCCTGTGGGCCTTTTGCGCCCCCTGCCCGCCTGCGCGCTGCGTGACCGCTACACCCGCTACAACGCACCTGCCACGACTATGAACGACCGCTGTTCCCGCCTTGCCTACCCTGTGATTTCCTATGGCCTTGCGCTGCTCGAGCGTGTGGAGCGCGGCGCTGCGCCCGATTTGGCGCGTGAACAGGCGATCCTGAAAGACATGTTGCTTACCGAAGAAACCGCAGTCCGCGCCGATGGTGGCGATGATGCGGGTTTCGACGGCCTGGTCGTGCCACGGCCCGCTAGCCAACGTTTCCTCGGGATTCGGTATGCACTTGTGTGCTGGCTCGACGAACTCTTCACCACGCGCAGCAGTTGGAAGGAAGAGTGGAACGAACACAAGCTCGAAGTCGAGCTGTATGGCAGCAACGATCGCGCCTGGAAGTTTTGGGAGCAAGCACGGCTGGCACAAACGCGCGCCACCACCGAAGCGCTAGAAGTCTTTTACTTGTGCGTGATGCTTGGCTTCCGCGGATCGCTTGGTGAGCAGCCGGACCAACTCGGCACATGGCTGGCGGCATCTCGCCAGCGCTTAGGACAGGTAAGTGAGCGCGAGTTAGCAATCAGCGGCGAGAACGCGCCTAAGATCTGCGCACCACCGCTGCGCGGCGCAGGCCATTTGCGCCAGATGGCGCTGACGGCCTGGGTGACCGTGCTGGTGCTGGGGCCGCTCACGGCGTTTTACATCGTGCACCGCCTGGGACAATAGCAATGCGTGGCTTCGCGGCTATCGCTTAAGGAAGATATCGATGGGACTGATGGCGTGGATCGGACAAGGTATCGTGGGCTTCGGCAAGCTGGTGGTGTTTCCCTTCGCCAAGCTGGGTTGCCCTCGCGTACGCCCCTATGTGCGCTGGACACTGCACATCGTCGCAGTTATTGCCATCCTGGCGTGCCTTACTTGGCTGAATGCGGTCCTTGATCTCGACAAAGTCGTTCGTGCGCCGTGGCAAGTATTGCGCACCGCCTGGTTGCCGATGCTTTTCATGTTTATCTACAGCCTTGCCTGGGTGGCGTGGTGGCTGTGGCGCGTCGCGACCAGTCCCGCCGAGCAATCGCCCTATCCGGAACTTGATCAGGCGTGGCGTGAAGGTTTGCAGGCGCTCGAGCAGGCGAAGATCGACCTGCTGCAGACGCCTGTCTATCTGTTCATCGGCGGCGCGGCCGAGCGACTGGAAGGCTTGATGCAGGCGACCGGTTGGACCTGGGACGTGCCACTCACGCCCAAACGGCCCATATCGCCCCTGCGTCTCTGCGCTACACGGGACGCGATTTTCCTCGATCTTTCCAACGCCTCGACCGCCGGTGCTTACACCACGCGACTGCTGGCACAAACGACAGCCATGGCGATCGCGCAACCAGTAACAGTTACCAGCGCCGCAGCGCACGACGATTCAGCGGGCGGTGTCGCGACCGCTGTGGCCACGCGCCGTACCGCGCAGCGCGGTCTGGAACTCATCGAACAGAGCCTTGCGCTCCTCGAACACGAAAAGAAGACGCAGACCGAGACAGACCCAACACTGGATGGCGTCCGGATCAGCGACGAGGAACTCGATGCATCGGAAGCGCGGCTCGCTTATGTGTGCCACCTGCTCGCCGATGTACGCGCGACCTACTGCCCAACCAACGGCATCATCACTTTGATC
>DATLHT010000243.1:0-2313 GCA_035539795.1 Burkholderiaceae bacterium | reverse complement strand
CAAGGAAGCTTCGGATCGCCCGGTTTCGACCAGCGCCGCTGGCGTTCAGGTGCGTGGTGTCCCCGCTAAGAAGGCCCCCGGCCTGGCTTTCGCGCAATACACCAAGTGCTTCCTACTGGGCAAGACGCTGAACCGCAGTCCGGTCGACATCGCCAAGCAGCTGTACAAGGACGATGAGCGAATCATCGCGCTGACCGAGAAGGCCGCTGTTGCCGCAGCGAACACGCTCAACGATTCGTGGGCAGGTGCGCTGGTGCTCGACGAGGGTGGAGTCTTCGCCGACTTCAACGACTTCCTGCTGCCGCAGACCGTGTACGGCCGATTCGGCAACAACGGTATCCCTTCGTTGAACCAGGTTCCGTTCAATGTGCCCTTCGGCGCGGAGACGGAAGGGAGCGAGGGTTACTGGGTAGGCGAGGGCAAGCCGAAGCCGGTAACCAAGGGCGCTTTCGCCCGCGATTCGCTGGCTCCGCTGAAGGTTGCTGCAATCACTGTCGCCACGAAGGAACTGCTTCGCCATTCGAGCATCGCCGCCGAGATCCGCCTGCGCAACATGCTGGTCAACGGTCTGCGCAAGCGTCTTGACCTGGACTTCATCAACCCCGCCAAGGCCCTGGTCGCCAACGTTTCACCGGCGTCCATCCTCAACGGTGCGACATCCATCGCATCAAGCGGCAACGATGCGGACGCTATCCGTTGCGACTTCCAGGCGTTGGTTGAGGTGTTCACCTCGCAGCAGAACTCGCTGACGAACGCCGTGTGGATCATGCCAACGCACATTGCGCTGGCTGTGTCGCTGCTGCGCAATGCCTTGGGCCAGTCCGAGTTCCCGGGCCTGGGCATGAGCGGCGGCCAGCTGCTCGGCTTACCCGTGATCGTGTCGGACTACACGCCCTTCGACTCCGACGGTGCGATCGTCGCCCTGGTCAATGCAAGCGACATCTACGTCGGAGACGAAGGTGGCTTCTCGATCGACATGTCGACCGAGGCAGCACTGCAGATGGACGACACGCCGACCAATGCGAGCGTGTCCGGCGGAAGCAACGACTCCGTCACCGCAACATCCATGGTCTCCCTGTGGCAGACGAATTCGGTCGGCTTCCTGGCCGAGCGCGAGATCAACTGGATGCGTAATCCGTGGCGCGTCGCCGCGGCATACCTGACCGGCGTCAACTGGGGTTCTTGCGGATCGCCGTAAGCAATAGCAGCAGGGGAAGGGGGAGGAATCCCCCTTCCTTCTTTCGCGGAGTCCGTCATGCCGAAAGTCGTAATCCAGAAAGGTGGCCGTTCGGCGAGTGTCGACGACCGGCTGGCAGACCTGCTTGTAGCGAGAGGTGGGTATCAGCGGCGCGACATGGTTGCCTTGCCGACCGCGCGTCTACCCATCAACAGGAACGGTCCTGAGGTGGATTCGGAAGGCAGGCATTGGGACCCAGAGATTCACACCGCCAACCACGCCAAGACTCAGGCCGGCACCTGGAAGAAGAAGACAAAGGTGTCCAGCCAAAAATGATCAAGTTCACGCCTACCGAACTGGCTACTGAGGCCGGAGTTCGCCGCTATGGCGCCGGTCACCTGAAGGCGCTTGCGCCGGTGGTGGGGGCCCCGAGCCGTCGCTCTTGGTCCGAGGTTTCGATCCGCGAGCCGTTCCCCGGCGCGTGGCAGCGGAACCTCGAAGAGAAGCTCTCGACGGTTCTGTGCTACCCCACGCTCTACGGTTGCCTCAACCGTCTCTCCTCGGATGCCGGAAAGCTACCGTTCGTGCTTAAACGCGAGAACGACAAGGGAATCTGGGAAGTAGACATCGAGAATACGTCCTACTGGCCAGTTCTACGCAAGCCAAACCACTACCAGACCGCACAACAATTCCGGGAAGCGTGGATGCTATCCAAGCTCATTAGCGGAAACACCTACGTTTTAAAGGTGAGGGATGAAAGGCGAGTGGTGGTTAAGCTCTTCGTGCTCGACCCATGCCGCGTGATGCCGATGATCTCCGAGAGCGGAGACATCTTTTACCAGTTGAACTACAGCACCGGCGCGAATCTCCTTCCCGAAACGTACCCGGGTGAGACGCTGATCGTGCCCGCTCGCGAAATCATCCACGACCGTTTGAACTGCTTTCATCACCAGCTTATCGGCGTTCCCCCCGTGTGCGCTGCCAATTGGCCGGCAGTGAAGAACCTCAAGATACTGAAAGACGCGACGACGTTCTTCAGCAATGGTGCAAACCCCGGCGGCATCCTGACCGCTCCAGCTGGCATGAGCGACAGTGATGCCACCGCTGTAAAGGAATACTGGAACAGCAGCTTCACC
>DATLHT010000242.1:0-9737 GCA_035539795.1 Burkholderiaceae bacterium | reverse complement strand
GCCCGATGTCTTGGTGAACTTGCCGCGCCACTTCGAGATGCCCATGTGGTCGGCCTCGAAGCTCGGATAGGTGTGGCTCGGATCGAGGTTGTAGGTGGCCGGGGCGGCGAACGCAACGCCCGCAGTCAGGGCAACAACGGCGGCGGCAGTGGCAACCACAGCGGAACGCAATTTCATCTTTTCTCCTGATGGATACATGGGTTGGGAAGAACAGTGACCTTACTTCTTGGCTGCAGTCGCCGCAGTCACAATACGGAACTTGATCTGGACTTCATCGGCCACGACGGACGTGTCTTTCCATTCGCCTTCACCGATCTTGAAGGCGTTGCGCTTGATCGGCAGCGTGCCTTCGAATACCTGGCTGGCGCCTTCGGCACGATAGGTGGCCGGCACGACCATGTCCACGGTCTTGCCCTTGATGGTCAGCTTGCCAGCAACCTCGTAGCGATTCGCACCGGCGGGCTTGATGCTCGACGAGACGAAGGTGGCCTTGGGATACTTGGCCGTGTCGAACCAGTCCTTGCCACGCAGTTCCTTGGTCGTCACGGCATCGCCGATCTCGAACGACGCCATGTCGATCTCGACGCGGGCGTGCGAGGTGGCCGGCTGGGCAGCGTTAAAATTGACGGTGGCATCGAAGCGCTTGAACTTGCCTTCCATCGGCACACCGATCTGGCGTGCCACGGCAGTCACGGAGCTCTTGGCGGCATCGACCTGCGCCACGGCCAGGTGGGATGCCAGGACGGCGGTCGCCAGCACGGCGCTGACGGCCAGTGCACGGCCATGGAAGAATCGTTTCATTGCAGGTGGCTCCTGTGCTTGGAAAGGTGACTGGCATGAAACGAGGCGGTTCCGGGCACGGCGACAGCCACATCCGATACTGGTAATAACCGCGCCTGCATCATGTCGTTCATGTCTCTTACGACTTGAGAAAAGGCAGCATGCGCGCCAGCGTGCCATCCCGATGGATGAAGTGATGCTTGAACGCTGCCAGCGCATGGACGGCAACCAGCGCTGCCATCAGGTAATTCAGTATGACATGGGCCTGCTGCATCCCTGCCTTGAGCGCTTCGTCGGCGGCTACGAGCGTCGGCAGTTCCCAGAGGCCCAGGTAAACCACAGGAACACCCGCAGCCTGGCTCATGAGATAGCCGGTAAGCGGCACCGCTACGATCAATGCGTACAGGAGCAGGTGGGCGGCATGGGCCGCGCGCGCCTGCCAGGCCGGCATGCCCGGCACCACGGACGGGGCGCCATGGGCGAGCCGCCAGACGAGGCGCAGGAGTGCCAGCAGGAAGACCGTCACACCGATCCACTTGTGCCATGAATAGAGCTTCAGCTTGGTCAGCGAGAGACCTTCGAGGCTGGTCATGTACAGGCCGACCGCAAAACCGCCGATGATCAGCAGGGCAATCAGCCAGTGCAAGCCGATGGCTGTGCGCGTATAGCCGGTGGTTGCTGCCATGGAAAGCTCCATTGATTGTGCTGTGGCGATTATTGCCTGCGGTTGGGCTTTCGGGAACAGGTGAAGTTCACGAATTTATTCAAATTTTGTGATGTTGTGGGGCGAGGGAAATATGGCGTCCCGCCTTGCCCCGCATGACTGTGGACTTGCAATCCGCCTGCCAGGGGGCCCGCGATCAGGCAATAAAAAAGCCGCAACGCTTCCGTTGCGGCTTCAAGCTGCTACATGCGCGCCCGGGAGGTCGCCTGCCTCCGCTTACACGCGGCGCGCCAGTTCCACGGCGCGGCCGATATAGCTGGCCGGCGTCATTTCCAGCAGGCGGGCTTTTTCGGCTTCGGGAATCGCCAGCGTGGCAATGAAGGTGCGCAGGCCTTCTTGCGAAATGCCCTTGCCGCGCGTCAGCTCCTTCAGTTGCTCATATGGATTGGGCAGGCCGTAGCGGCGCATCACGGTCTGCACCGGCTCGGCCAGCACTTCCCAGCAGTTGTCGAGGTCTTCGTTGAGACGCTCGGCATTGGTTTCCAGCTTGTTCAGGCCGCGCAGGCAGGCCTCGTAGGCCAGCAGGCCGTAGCCCAGCGCCACGCCGATATTGCGCAGCACGGTGGAGTCAGTGAGGTCGCGCTGCCAGCGCGACACCGGCAGCTTTTCCGAGAGGTGGCGCAGCACCGCATTGGCCAGGCCGAGGTTGCCTTCAGAGTTCTCGAAGTCGATCGGATTGACCTTGTGCGGCATGGTCGACGAGCCGATCTCGCCGGCCTTGGTCTTCTGCTTGAAGTAACCGACCGAGATGTAGCCCCAGATGTCGCGATTCAGGTCGAGCAGGATGGTGTTGGCGCGGGCCACGGCATCGAACAGCTCGGCCATGTAGTCGTGCGGTTCGATCTGGATGGTGTACGGATTGAACGTCAGGCCCAGGCGCTCTTCCACCACGCGGCGCGAGAACGCTTCCCAGTCGAAGTCGGGATACGCCGACAGATGCGCGTTGTAGTTGCCCACCGCACCGTTCATCTTGCCAAGCAGCTCGACAGCCTCGATGCGCTGCATGGCGCGCGCGAGGCGCTGGGCCACGTTAGCCAGCTCCTTGCCCAGCGTGGTGGGGCTGGCGGGCTGGCCGTGGGTGCGCGACAGCATCGGCTGCGCGGCATTGGCATGCGCCAGCTCCACCAGGCGCGCATGCACCTTGCGCAGCGCCGGCAGCACGACCTCGCCACGGGCACCCTTGAGCATCATGCCGTGCGAGGTGTTATTGATGTCTTCCGAGGTGCAGGCGAAATGGATGAACTCGCTGGCCGCTTCCAGTTCGACGTTGCCTTTGACCTGTTCCTTGAGCCAGTACTCGACGGCCTTCACATCGTGGTTGGTGACGGCTTCGATTTCCTTGATGCGCGCGGCATCAGCTTCGCTGAACCGCTCCACGAGCTGCAGCAGGGCTTGCTCGGAAGCCGCCGAGAAGGCCGGCACGTCGGCCAGGCCGGCTTGCGACAGGGCGATCAGCCAGTGCACCTCGACCTTGACACGATGCTTCATGAAGGCGGCTTCGGAGAGCCAGTCGCGCAGCGCGTCGGCTTTGGCGGCATAACGGCCGTCGATGGGAGAAAGTGCGGTCAGGGCGGAGAGCGTGGACATGCGGACTACCGGTGAAAAGTCGGAACAGGCGACGAACGGATATCGGCCGCCGCGGACAATGACAGTAAATGGGCAGGCTGATGTCTGGAGACCCCAGCCGCCGGGAGCCGTGATTTTACCACCGGGCGGCCCCACGGTCGGCCCCGCCGCAACACCGGGGCCATGGGGATCCCCCAATTGGGCGGAGCCCGGGTATACTCGCCGGTTGTTGAGGAAGAACGACTATGAAGCTGATTGGCTCGCTCGGCAGCCCCTACGTGCGCAAGGTGCGTGTGGTGCTGGCGGAGAAAAAGATTGAATGTCCGCTGGTACTGGAGGATGTGTGGTCAGCGGACTCCGAGATTCACCAGTCGAATCCGCTCGGCAAGGTGCCCTGCCTGATCATGGATGATGGCGGCGCACTGTTCGATTCGAGCGTGATCGTGGAGTATATCGACACACTCTCGCCCGTGGGCCGGCTGTTCCCCACCACAGGCCGGGAACGCATCGAGACCCGCTGCTGGGAAGCGCTGGCCGATGGCGTGCTCGATGCCGCGGTACTGGTCCGGCTGGAAACGATTCTGCGCGAGCCGCATCTGCGCAGCCAGGCGTGGATCGACCGGCACATGCTGAAGGTTTCCGACGGCCTGGCGGCCATGAGCAAGGGCTTGGCTGACCGCACGTGGTGCATCAACAACCATCTGACGCTGGCCGACATTGCCGTGGGCTGCACGCTCGAGTGGCTGGACTTCCGTTTTCCGGAAATCGACTGGCGCGCCGATCATGCCAATCTGGCGGCCTATCAGGAAAAGCTCGGCAAGCGCCAGTCATTCATCGATACGGCGCCGCGCACGGCGTAACCGACAAGCACAGGGACGGACACCGCGCCACAAGTCGCGGTGCCGTCCGGACGATCTGTCAGGCGGACTGGATGATGCCGCCGCCCAGGCATACGTCGCCGTCGTACAGCACCAGTGATTGCCCCGGCGTGACTGCCCACTGCGCGGTCTCGAAACGCACATCGAGCGCATCCGCCGCGGCACGTTGCACGACGCCGGGCGCGTCTGCCTGCCGGTAGCGCGTCTTGGCGCCAATGCGCCGGCCTTCTGCGGGCGCCTCGCCGGCCACCCAGCTAAGATCCGCCGCATGCACGGTGTCGCTCAGCAGCCACGGATGGTCATGGCCCTGCACGACATACAGCGTGTTCTCCGCCATGTCCTTGCGCGCCACGTACCACGCATCACCACTGCCATCGCGGCTGCCGCCCAGGCCGATGCCCTTGCGCTGCCCCAGCGTGTAGAACGCCAGCCCGATATGTTCGCCAACGACCTTGCCGTCGGCTGTCTTCATCGGTCCTGGCCGGGTCGGCAGGTAGCGGTTGAGAAATTCGCGGAACGGCCGTTCGCCGATGAAGCAGATGCCGGTCGAATCTTTCTTGGCCGCATTGGGCAAACCAATCTGTGCCGCGATCTCGCGCACCTTGGTCTTGGGAATTTCACCGAGCGGAAACAGCGTGCGTGACAGCTGGTATTGATTCAGCCGATGCAGGAAATAACTCTGGTCCTTGCTCGCATCGCAGGCCTTGAGCAGTTCGAAGCGGCCATCGCCGGGCTGCCGCACGCGCGCGTAGTGGCCCGTGGCAATCTGTTCCGCCCCCATGGCGACAGCGTGGTCGAGAAAGGCCTTGAACTTGATCTCGGCGTTGCAGAGCACATCAGGATTGGGCGTGCGGCCCGCCGAGTACTCGCGCAGGAAGTCGGCGAACACCCGGTCCTTGTATTCGCTGGCAAAGTTGACGGCCTCGACGTCCACGCCGATCAGGTCAGCCACGGACACGACATCGATCCAGTCCTGCCGCGTCGAGCAGTATTCGCTGTCGTCATCGTCTTCCCAGTTCTTCATGAACAGGCCGACGACCTCATAGCCCTGCTGCTTGAGCAGCCACGCCGAGACTGACGAGTCGACGCCGCCGGACATGCCGATCACTACGCGCTTCTTCGCCATGCCCGTCATGCGCCCCCCGGAGCCGTCAGCACGCTGGGATGCGTGTACAGCGCGTCGAGCGGCAAGCGCCGCCCGGCCAGATAGTCATCGATGCAGGCCATCACGAGCGGGCTGCGATGCCGTTCGGGGCAGGCGCGCACCTCGTCCGCAGTCATCCACACCGTCCGGACGATGCCGTCGTCGAGCGGACGTGCCGGATCGAAGGGGCCAAGTTCACCGACGAAGGTAAAGCGCGTATAGGTCACATCTTCCTGGGTCCGCGACGAATGGAAGCGGCCGAGATAACAGCCGAGCCAGCCGGTCGGACGGAATGCATGGGCGGTTTCCTCGAGGATTTCGCGCGCGACGGCATCCGCCAGGCTCTCGTTCGGATCGAGGTGGCCGGCCGGCTGATTGAGGCGCAAACCCTCGTGGGTATGCTCCTCGACGAGCAGGAAGCACCCATCGCGCTCGATGACGGCGGCAACGGTGACGCTGGTTTTCCAGAGTGATGACATGAAACGGGTATCAGGAGGCAATGCGGCATTTTATCGTCAGTAGCGCCTCGATGCTGGCGGGGGACGCTATTCTGGCAAGCATCACAGGATATTACGCAGTTGCAGCAATTTACGGTAAGCTGCGGGGCATTCAAATGTGGCCCCGGACGGTACGAGGAGGACGGCAAGGCTGCATCAGAGCGTCGGAATCATTTTGAGCACATCTCTTACTGGAGTTTCGATACATGCAACGCAATATGCTTCGCGCCAAGCTGCATCGCGCGACCGTCACGCAGGCCGACCTGCATTACGAGGGTTCGTGCGGCATCGACGAGAATCTGATGGAAGCTGCGGACATCCGCGAGTACGAGCGCATCGAGCTGTACAACGTCAACAATGGCGAGCGTTTTTCCACATATGCCATCAAGGGCAAGCGCGGCAGCGGCGAGATTTCGCTGAACGGTGCCGCGGCGCGGCGCGCCCACCTGGGCGACCTGCTCATCATCTGCACCTACGCACCAATGAGCGAGGCTGAGGCAGCCGAGTACAAGCCCAAGCTGGTACTGCTCGGCGAAGGCAACCGGATCAACGAGATCAAGGCCATCTGAACATCCTACGGCGGCACCCGGGCAAACCCACACGCCTTACCGGTTTTTGACCGGCCTGCCGGGCACGGCCCCGGGGCGGTATGTCTCCTTCCGAGATGCCCAGCATAGACTGGCACACCTCTGAATCAGCCAGAGTCATCCTGGTTGCCCCCACCTCCTGCCTGCCGCCGCTGAAGCCCGCATATGCGGGCTTTTTTCATGCTGCGCCGGCACGCAAGACACTTAACAATTTATTAGAAATTTCACCTAAAGCCCGGGGATTTTCTGGACGTAATGTCTGCCAAGATGCGTCGTGCGCCGGGGCATTTGCTGTTGAAGATTTCAGGTGTGGACGTCACGTACGTCACCTGCCTGGGTCATGTGCACCCGGCACCTTCTTTTGCCACTATTTCCATTTCACGCACCGAGGCCATGGCGTTCCAATATCAGTACACCCCGCCGCACGAGCCAGGCGACCCGCTCGCACCGCTCTTCAACTGTCTGCATTTCCTGATTACGCCTGCCGCTCCCGTGCACTTCTTTCTCGCCCAGGTGCTGCCACCCAATACGGGTTTCAGCGGCAAGGAAGGCTGGTCCCTGCGCATCGTGCAGCGTGACGATGCCTCTTGCCACTACACGGCTGTCGCCCTCGCCTACGAGGCAAATGGCACACTGCCGCCACGCGACTATGATGTACGAACCGTACGCCGCGCCATCCGCGCCACGCTGGACCGATTCGCACAACATCATCCTGGCCGCAAGCTCGAAGTGGATGCGGCCATCCGGCGCTTCAACCTGACACGCGACGGCGGACATGCAGAGCCATACTTGCTGCCGCCTTCGGAACTCGACTGACGCCCGACGCCCACGCGTCCCGAACCGAGTTGCCACGCCCACGTAATTCCCCCGCCTGGTCGGCAACGGGCATGGAGTGCGCCTGCGTGACAAGGGCCTTTCTTCCGTCCCAGTGCACCAACCCCTCGGTACGTCGTCACAAGAATAATGACCTCCCGCCGCTTTGGCGTGATAATGTGACAAAAAATCCACTTTCATAACGCCTCCATGCCAGCCGGACCGCAGTGGGCCGATCAGGCAGCGCCTCGCGATGAGCTCGGGCAGCCAGGAAGGTATGGAATAATGAGGGCCAGCGGATGTCCCGCTAGGCCACACCTCACGAACAAGGCGCTCCGACCGGCCATCCATGCTACCGTCCCTGCTGCTCAAATTCCGCCGCTCCAGCCGCATCCTGCTGACGCGTGCGCACGATATCGTCCCTCCGGGGTACGAGAAGCAGATTCGCCTGCACCGCCTGCTGATTATCGGGCTGGTGGCCTTGATCGGTTTTCCCTCGTACTACATCATCTGGCGCTATATCTTTCCGCAGCCGTACGAGAACCTGTGGCTGCGGGTACTGGGCATGGTGCTGTTCATGCCCCTGCTGTTCATCCGCTATTTCCGCCCGTCGCGCTGGTTCGTGTGGTATTTCCACTTCGTGCTGACATACGCCCTGCCGTTTTTCTTCACCTTCATGCTGCTGATGAACGGGGGCTCGGCGGTATGGGGACAATCACTGCTGATCGCGGTGTTTGCGCTCTACTACTTCGACGAACGGATCGCGACGGCCTCGCTGGTCATCGGGGCGTTGGCCGCCTTCGTACTCTATTTCATCATGGGCGGCCCGCCCATCACCTCGACCTCGCCGGTGCTCGCCTATATTCCGATTGCAGGTTTTGCAATCGTCATCATCTATGCTGGCAAGATCGACCGGGAGATCCTGACCCAGGAAAAGCTGGATGGCATGGCCACGGCGCTGAGTTCCGTCGCACACGAACTGCGTACGCCGCTGCTGAGCGTAAGCGGCAGCGTGCGCGGGCTGGAGAAGTTCCTGCCGACGCTGGTGCGGGTCTACGAGAAAAATCCGCCAGAAGCCATGGAGGACTATATTCCAGCCTCGCGCCTTGGCCATATGAATACCCTGGCGCAACGCATCGATTTCGATGTGCGGCGCATGAACACCACGATCGAACTGCTGCTGGCCAGCGCCCACCGGCCGAATCCTGGTGGCGATGCCATCACGTTCGATATCGACGCGGCGGTCACCGAAGCGATCCAGCGCTATCCATTTATGGACGGCCAGGAAACGCTGGTCCACTTCACCCCAGGCTCGGGGCATATTGCCCACGGCAATCGGGAACTGTTTACGTTGGTGGTCACAAACTTGTTGAAAAACGCCCTGCGTGCGATCAAATCGGTACGCAAGGGTGAGATCGAGATTGCCGTGCAACCGCGCAAGCGTGGCACCGTGATGATCTTCCGCGATACCGGACCGGGCATCGCCAAGGCGCAGCTGCCGCATATCTTCCGGCGCTTCTATTCGTACCCGGAAAGCAGCAGCACTGGGATCGGGCTGGCCTTTTGCCGGGAAGTACTGTCGACCTGGGACGCGACCATCCAGTGCCGCTCGGTCGTGGGAGAATTCACCGAGTTCACAATCGCTTTTCCCCCGGTATCCAGCCCGAGCGGATCACCGGCCACCTCCTCTGACAATTCGGGCACCAGCCTGTCCAAGGCTGACCAAGGAAACGCTGAAGCATGACAAACCCTCAGAAATCGACACAGCTCCCCGTTTGCTACCATCCGACACTGGTCGTGCTGGTTGACGACGACACTGCATTTCTGGAAAGCGCGGCTTTTCAGCTGTCCACGTTTCAACCGGTGGTGACCTTCGACGATGTGCACAAGGCAGCGGCCTGGCTGAAGAACTGGTTCGCCAACGAGCAGAGGTCGGCGCCGCCGCTGCGGGTGTCTCATGACGACCTGACCTTTTCCCTCGACCGTCGCACAGTCCAGCTGGAGGTGGACCACATCTTCCGCCAGATTCATGACATCCGGCGCTTTCTCCAGCCTGCCGTCGTCATTGTCGATTATGAAATGCCGCAGATGGACGGTCTGACATTCTGCGAAACACTGCGCGACCTGCCGTGCAAGACGATCCTGCTGACCGGCACGGCCACCGAACTGGTCGCCGTGCGCGGCTTCAACGAAGGCCTGATCGATCGTTATGTCCGCAAGGGCAGCGACGGCTCCCTGCCCACGCTGGAAGCCGATCTGGCGCAGTTGCAGAAGGAATACTTCATCGAGCAGACTTACACCATGTACGACCTGCTGCGCCGGCACTCCTACGCCTTCCTGTCGGATCCGGCGGTGGCCCGGGCGGTGGAAGGGATCATGCAGCAGTACCAGCTGGTCGAGTATTACCTGTACCCGAATCCGTCAGGCCTGCTGATGCTGGCGCGCGACGGCAAGGCCCACCTGATGGTGATCGAGACGGAAGCCGGACTGCTGACGCATGTGGAGGCCGCGGAGGCTTACGATGCGCCCGAGGCCCTGATCCGCGGATTACAGAACCTCGAACTGGTGCCGTTCTTCTGGCCGGGTGCCGGGATGTACACACCGGCCTGCGTGGAGTGGATCGACTATTGCGTGCAAGCCACGCCGATCGAAGGAAAGGAAACCTACTACTACGGCCTGTTCGAGATGCCCAAGCACCTGCTGCCGCAGAACATCACGAACCACTTCAGCTTCATCCGGGCCTTCGAC